>JAUIJG010000460.1 GCA_030431355.1 bacterium | reverse complement strand
CTGTGGCTGAAGAAGTATCTATCACCACCCTGGAAACCTCTGAAGAAGAGGATGACCAGCCCAGTGAAGAGATGCAGAAGATTGCCTCCGATATTCTCGATATTCCAGAGTTCCTCCGGGCGAGAAACGGACGTTAGTCTTTTAACTCATAGTTGAATTCTAAGAGGCGGTTGTTAAGACACAACCGCCTTTTGGCTCTCTTAATTTAAGAACAGCCATTCATTTGCTAAGATCCACCCTATTCTACCCACATGGTGAGGTTTGCAATTTGAGTATCCAGGAGATTGATATCGGAATGGGCACCATGCCCCTCAGTATCGAGGACGGCAGACGGGTGGTTCTTTTGGATCAACGAGCCCTGCCCCAGAGTCTCGCCTATTTTGACGCAAGTAAATTTGAAGATATGCTCTACGCCATCAAGAACATGGTGGTTCGTGGCGCGCCTTCCATTGGCGTGGCCGGAGCGTTTGGTCTGGCCGGTTTCGCTTGCGCTATTGCCGAGGAGAGTGAATCGATCTCAAGGGAAGGCTTCCTCCAGTCGTTGGATGAAGCTAGATTGAAAATTCAAGCCACCCGACCTACTGCGGTCAATCTTATGTGGGAGACCGACAATATATTCGAGAAAGCAAAATCTCTTCTTTCTGGGGAAGAAGATTACAGTGTTACCCAGGTGGCGGATCGTCTGTTCGAATTAGCTAACTCGGTTATGGAAGAGCATCTTCGAAAAAATAGAAAGCTCAGTGAGTATGGCTGTGACTTTATTCCGAAAGATCCTTCCATTCTTACCCACTGCAACGCCGGCTCTCTGGCTGCTTGTGGTTGGGGAACTGCCCTTGGTGTCATCAGGTCGGCCAAAGTAAGGGGATATTCTCCCACGGTTTATGTGGATGAGACCCGGCCCCGAGCCCAGGGCGCCAGACTTACCATGTGGGAACTGAAAGAGGATGGAATTCCTGCCAAGTTGATTTGTGATTCCATGGCTGGTTATGTCATGGCAAATAAACTGGTGGATATAGTTATCGTGGGCGCCGACAGAATCGCAATGAATGGCGATACCGCAAATAAAATAGGCACCTATAACCTGGCTGTCCTTGCCAACTATCACAATATTCCTTTCTATGTGGCAGCGCCCCTTTCCACCTTTGATCGTAATCTGAAAGAGGGGGATGGAATCCCTATCGAGCACAGGGATCCCGATGAGATTCTTCGGGTCAATGGTGGCACCATAACGGTGAAAGATGCTGAAGCATTCAATCCTGCTTTTGATGTAACTCCTGCATCTTTGATCACGGCCATATTCACCGAAGCCGGAGTGCTTCGACCTGACTACGAAGAGTCGATCGCTAGAGCCCTTGCGTAAAGATGGATAGTTTGTATGTTATGGGAGCAGGGGGCATAGGTCTTCTTCTCCAACTTTTGATCAGCAAAAATGACCGATGCACCCTCATCGGCAGGGAATCCACTAAAACTTGTTTCAAAGATTCCCGGCTCATTGTCGAAGGCGCTCTGGAAGAGAGCATCGATGTTGACTGTGTCACCGTCTCGGATCTGGACCAGGTAAACGAGAACTCTATTATCTTTCTTGCTACCAAAGCCCAGGATTTGAAGCCGGCGCTAACTGAGTTGGCGCCTTCTCTTCGTGAAGATTCTCTGGTTGTACTTTGTCAAAATGGCATCGGTATTTTTGAGGAAGCCCAAACAGAATTTCCCCATTTGAAATTTTTGCGACTGCATTGCTGGATGGGAGTGCAGCGGGTGGAAATTAATAAGATTCGATTTGCCGGTGCCTTCAAGTTTGATCTGGCGGCAAAGCAATCCGAAGCGAAGAATGCCCAGGAGGATCTTCTCCGGGTGGCATCCTATCTAGAGAGAACCGCTATCAATCTTGACTGCGGCTGGAATCCGGAGTTGTCTGAGTGGAAAAAAGCGCTCTGGAACATAGCCGTTAACGGCTTGCTTTCCATAGTGGATGCTCGAAACGGAGCAATTTTGGATTATCCTGAGCTGAAATCCATTGCCCGGGGACTGCTTGAGGAAGCTCAGAGCGTAGCCGTAAATTCCGGAATTCCCATCGAGCCTGATGACCTGGAGCAAGTTTTCAAGTCCCTTGAAAAGACGAGGAATAATTTCAACGCCACCCTGCAGGATTTAAGGCATGGAAAACATCCTGAAATTGAATATTTGAACGGTGCTGTAGTCAAGAGAGCTAAAGAGCATGATCAGATCGCCCCTTTAAATGAGACAATCGTAAACCTGATTAGTTATCTTGAAAAAGTTGAGGCAAGGAGGGAGATCGTCAAATGACCAATACTATAGATGTGGTGGATATCCCCATACTTGAAGCAACCCGGGAAAATATCAGTGAGTATGGTCTGTTCATAGGAACCGATGTGCCCAATGACGGACTATCTATTCCTTTCTACAAAGGCTCGGTGCAGGAAGGTCATAACCTGCCGTTTAAATGCACCGGCTCGGCTGTGATAAGGACAGCCCGAATCTCGAAGAGAGCCCCCGAAGTGACCTGGCTGGAGCGTCATATGGACATGACTCAGCTCTTTGTCGGTTTAGGAGATCAGCCTTTCGCCATGGTTCTGGGCAAACCTAACCATGAAGCCGGCAAGAAATTACCGGATCTGGATTCGGTTAAGTGTTTCATTCTTCCCCCCGGCCATGGTGTCATGATTCACGAAGGTACCTGGCATGACTTTCCCCTCTGTGTAAAAGAGCCGGTTACCGTGATGACGGCTAATTCCCCGGAAGTGGTTGAAGCCCTTGCCAGCATGTCCGGCGCCCATGAAATGGACCACGGAGATGTCTACAAAATCGATATCAAAAAGCATACCGGCAAAGTTTTGCGGGCTCAAATCTGATTGGAAGGTTTTAGCAGGTAGATGCAGATAAAAGCATATAAATTGAGGACCAAGAGTCCCTCTGACATTTCCGGTCTGGTTGATTTGTTTGATCGCGGTCTTGTCAAGCCGGAAGAGGTGATCTGTATAATCGGCAAGACCGAAGGCAATGGCGGCCGCAACGACTTCACCCGGGACCTTGCTATGCAAGTCTTCGAAGATCTTTTTAGCGACAGGATGAACATCTCCCGGAAAGAGGTGACTGAGAAGGTTATCTTCTCTCTTTCTGGTGGTTGTGAGGGGGTTGTCTCTCCCCACATTGTGGTTTTTGCCTTATGTGAGGATGATAAGCAGAACCAGAAGAAAGCCTCCACAGGCAAGCGTCTTGCCCTGGCCACCGGTTTTACCCGGGAGTTTAAGCCTGGTGAAATCGGTCGTATGGCCCAGGTGGAAGAGACCGCCAGGGTTATAAAGTCTCTGGTGGAAGAGTTGAAAGTAGATAGTGTCTCAGACGTTCACTTTGTCCAGATGAAAGGTGCGATTCCCTCTTACTCTTATGAAGAGGGAGTAGCCGCGGCTAAAGCTGGCCGGGCCATGCGATCGGATATGGTCTACTCCCGCGGTGCCTCGGCTCTGGGGGCGGCTGTTGCCCTCGGCGAGGTCAGGTTGGAAGACTTGAGTGACGATAGCATTTGCTCTGACTGGGACAAGTATTCTTCAACGGCGTCCTGTTCCGCCAAGCCCGGGCTGCTTCGTACCGAAGTGATGGTGATGGGAAACAGTCCTGCCTGGACCGGGGAGCTTGTCATAAACGGCGGGATCCTCAAGGATATGATAGATGCTGATTCGGTGCGCACCGTTCTTGGTGGCTTGGGCATTGAGGTTAAGGGACAGGCAAGTCCGGAGCAAACAGAGAGATTAGTAGGTATCTTCGGCAAGTCGGAAGCTGATCCCCGAGGAGAGATCCGGGGGCAGAGGCACACGATGTTAACCGATGACGATATTAGTGATACCAGATATTCCCGCTGTGTGCTCGCCAGCGTGGTTGCCAGTGTTGTCGGTGATACAGCTATCTACATAAGTACCCGTTCCGAGCACCACGGTCCCCTCGGTGGCGGAACCCTAGCTGTCATCGCCCGCGCCTGAACAAGCCAAACTGTTTTTATTGAGATGTATGGAGATTAACTATGTCCGCCAGGTCTACCGGAGT
>JAUIJG010000021.1 GCA_030431355.1 bacterium | reverse complement strand
GGTCCGGCTGGACTCAGTCGCACTGTACTCTGGCGTTGTCCAGAAGTTTTTTAAATAGGCTATCTGTTTGATAGTCTTTGAAACTGTTTGTCAGCTCTACCCATTCTGATAGGGATGGTTTGATTTCTAAAGCGCTCTTCATCATCTTTGTTGTGTTCTCCCTGTCTTGTTTCTCGGCAAAGAGCCTGGCCAGTTCAAAAAACGCTCGGGAGTGTTTTGTCTTCTTCTCCAATATAGATCTCAAAATCGACTCGGCCTCTTCATGCTTGTTCAGTCGGCTCGATAGACGAGCTTTCTTAATGAGGAGAGGATAGATTTTTTTTGCTTTGAAGATCTGCTCATCCCGGGCTTTGATCGCTTCCTCTATAAACCCGGACTCTTCTAAATACTCACTCAACAAAGACCAGATGTGTTCGTTTGGATTTTTCTCTTTCAATGATTCGAACAGATCTTTTCCGGAAATTGAATCCGGTTGCTTCCCGTCTTTCAATTTGCTTTTACAAATTGCCGTGTGGGCCAGGCAGGCTTGGAGCAGATCTGTCTTCTTGTCCTTCTCGATGAGCATATCCCAAATTTTTTCAGCTTCATCAAAGTCACCACAATTGGTGTAAGCTTTTCCCTGGTGGCAGAGTCCGTCGACTACTTCGCCGACATGGAGGCAGTCCCGGGGAGCATGGCCATGGGTCAATATTTGGAGCACTTTGCCGTAGGCGTCAAGTGCTTTTATATGCTCTCCCATTTTTGAATAGTGATGACCCAGGAGTTCCCAGGCATCGTATGGCTGTTTTGTGCATTCGATCATAAGGATTAGTTGTTCTGTGGCACTGGCAAAGTCTTCCATGACCGCGTAGATTTTTGATCTGTCATACCAGACCTGCCAGGGATCCTCTTCCAGTTCAGCCGCTCTTTCATATGCGGCAAGAGCGCTGACCGGACGATCGACCTGGGCGAATAGAGAAGCTCTGTAGTACCAGGCGCGGTAGCTGGATGGTTTTAGTTCTATCCAGTTTTTACTGACTTTGAGCGCTTCTTGATACTCTCCCTGTTTTCCCAGGGCCATGGTTAGTTCGCTCAAAGCTGGGGTGTATAGAGGGTCGATTCGAAGAGCGTTTCTAAATGCGGTGATTGCTTGTTTCTTATCTTTGATCAAATTCAATCCCCGTCCGCGATGGAACCATGCCCGGGCGTTATCCGGCTCCAGGACACACCATCTCGCGTAGGCTTCGGCTACCTCTTTGAGCTTGCCCATTTTTAGCAGCGAGTCACCGAGACCTTTCCAACCATCACCTGTTTTCTCAATGGCGAGACTGATCTGGTAGACGGAATGCGCTTCTTCGTGTCCCATCGGACAATTTAGCAGGGCTTCACCCAGTCTGTTAAAGACGGTGGCATCTTCAGGCTTCGCTTTGATAAGCTTCTCATTTACTTTCGTCATCTCCTGAATTCTGCCTTCCCTGGCGAGGTTCAATGATAGATGGGAGAGAGCTTCGCAGTGCCTGGGGGCGATTTTGACCAGCTCTTGTAGTACTTCTATCGCTTCGGCTCTTCTTTTATCCTCAAGAAGCAGCATCGCTTCGGCAAGAAGTTCTTCAGCTCTCTTGTTTTTCTTTGCCAATTTTATATACCGAGTTTTTTAATGAGCCAGGCTTTGGTATTGGGGAAATATCTATAAAGGTCTGCTGTGAACTCATCGCCTCCGCCCAGAAGCGCTGCTCCCAACTCAGCACAGGTCTCTCTTGGACCCCAGTCGTCGTCTTTCAGAAAAGTAGCAAGCTTCACCCGGGTGGAGTCGGGTATACGACTTTTGTCTTGTTCATACACTTTTCGAAGACCCGGATCCTTTGAGATGTTCATCAAATCATCCAGTATTTGTACGCTTTCGTTCAAGACGGTGTGGCGCATCATGCTGGGGGGTCTGGCTGGTTTCAGGGATGTGGAGCCTCGCACTTTGGCTCTCTCGTAGATATTCATCTCCTTGCCGTAAATACGTCCTGGCACTTCGGCAAGATTGAGCGTAGGGGTATTCTCCGGCAGATCTCTGATCGAATCCGGCCACTTGTCAATCATGTTGGGAGAGACACTGATTGAGGCACCGGAGTCTTCCAGTCTTTTCTTCAAATGTGGTGGCAGTTTGTTGACCGCCTGGGCTATGGCGCTGATGGTCTCTTTGCTGACAGGCTTGTGACCGAAGTGTGGGGGAGTTACGGATATGCGGGCTGCCAGACCTGTATACACCGGACCGGTTTTCGCTCTCTTAGCCACCGGTGCTGGTGTCGCTGCTTTCTTTTTGACCGTTGTGTTATGGGGGTCGATTCTAGCCAACATTTTGGTGGCATAGGTGGAAGCCGGTAGGCCCTTGAAGGCCTCTTCGGCGTCACGAAATCTTTTCGCTGCCATCTCGATATTGCCGCTTCCATAGTGTGACTTGGCAAGATATAGATAACAATCAGCTGAGCCGCAGCCGGATGCCAGCGCTTTTTCCAGGACCCGGGCCGCTTCTTTATAGCGCTTTGCTTTGTAGAGCGCAATTCCTTGCTTTAGCTCGGTCTCTCCACCGGCTAAGGCAGCATTCACCATTATGGGAGTGAAGTTCAAGACCAGGAAAGTGAGAAGGAAGAAGAGTGAGAGAGCCGGGTACGCGTCTGTTTTTTTCGGTTTCAAACTGAGTGTTCCTCTCTAAAGGTTCTTGAGAATCCCTTTGCTGATATCTTTTGCAAGGGGAGGTATTATCTTGTCCGTAACATAGTCTACCCACCAGCTGGTGCTGTCACCGAGCCAGGGTTGCTTCTTGGCCTGTTCTTTGAATTCCGCTTTGAGCGTTCCGGTTTTGCCGTCGTATACTTTCACCAGGCAAGCTATATCGTAGACATTGCTCCAGGCTACCTGACCCTTAAAGTTGAATTTGGTGGTGTAAACATAGGCGATGTTCTGGGCGCCGGTCGAACTTGCCAGAGATTTGATTATGGTGGCACTGGGAGTGGCGGAGCTCTGGTTCCCCAGCCCTTTTAAAGCCTTGTATATAGAGCCTTTGTCGACTGTCTGGTCGCCTAACTGGCTCGTAATCTCTCTTTCTATGGCGCTGTAGAGGAGCCTGGGAAAATGAGAGATGTCGTCGTAGTCTCTTTTGCTTACTTTGCCGTAACTGGCCGACATCCTGATTTTGTACTGGGCAGGAGGTACAACACCAACGAAGGCCAGTTTCTTTGTGAGCACAAGTCTATCTCTGTTCACCTTTCCGGCAAGAGTGCCACCGTCCCTGGATACCGAAGTAGCCGGGGGCACTGTCTGGCCGGAGGCGGCAGAGGCCACCGCGGTTGTCTCTTCTCCGCCTGTTCTTGCATCTTGCCTATCGGGCTCGGGCTCGGGAATATTCGCCGGTGGTGGTTTGATTACACTTCTTGGTCTTGCCGGTTTTGCCGCCAGAATAAGTGGGGCTCCCTTCCATTTACTTTTGAACACCGGAGTCTGGGTTGCTTTTCGATCAAAGCGAACCTCTTGTTCCACGGTGGAGCGCAGCTCCTCGTAAACGTCCTGGATGGGTTTGTCGGCTCCTCCTCCGGAAAGAGTCTCGATAAGCTTTCTTGTGAAAACTCCGTTTTGATAACGGCGAGACTCCCAGGAGCGTTGATTGCAGTCGCTTGAGCTGATAACAATTGCTCCTTCGCCCACCAGGGAGTTGATGTCGAAGTTTGATGGTCTGACAAGTCCCTTGCTGGCGCCGGTCTGAGCCGCGCCGCTGTTGCATGCGTCCAGGAAAAGGACAACCCGTTCGCAGCCGGTTCGTTTTTTTACAGTTTCTGCCAGGCTGGTCAGCTCGATTCCTGTGGAGTAGAGCTTGTCTATGTTGGTGTTATGGGCTATCAGCCAATTGTCTTTGCCCACATCTATCTCTTGCGGGCTTCCGTGGGTCGACATATAAATAAGTACCAGGTCGTTCGATAGAGCCCGTCTGGGAAGCCAGGTGTCACCGAGGGCTTCTTCTATCGCTTCCTGGGTTGCTTCCTCGTTGAGGAGCACTTTTATATGGTCCCCGGCAAAATTTCCCTTTTTGATCAGGAAGTCGGCAAAGTCTCGGGCATCTTTGGCAGAATATCTCAAGGTCGGAATTCTTTTGTCCTTGAATTTGTCGATGCCGATAATAAGGGCCCATTTGTCTTCAATGGGTTTTCCCTGGTTGTCCTGGGCAAAAACTAGGGCAGGAGTCAAGGAGCAAATTAAAGCACTGAGGATGACTGCCGTCAGGCATGGAAATAGTGTTCTTAATGAGCTTTTTACTGCCAATTCGAAGCCTTAAGTCTTACTGAAATCCAAAGGTCTAAACATAGACCCTCATTTCATATGCCACGAAATTATATATGTAAATAGCCGGGAGCACGGCAAAATCTTCTTCGTGCTACACAAATTAGAGTGTACTGGTGAAACTGGAAACTAATATGGCAACTGAAACATTATTTGATCTGGTCAGTTCCGTTCGAAATACTCTTCCCATGGGGATAGATTTTGTCAAACGGGGCAAATTCAATCTTCTTAAATCCTTTCTCGGACCGGCTTATGATGGTCTGATTCTTCAGAAAGGAAAGAATCAGGACCGGTCTTTCATGACCACGGAGCACGAAGTCTGCTACGACTGGACATACAAGAAAGGTCGACATCCTGGAATAGAGCGTCTTTACGAGGCTGGAAAGTCCGCCCAGTGGAACGTATCCACTGACATTGATTGGTCGATTCAGGTTGATCCTCTGAGCACAAAGGTTCCTATAATTCCTGATAAGTTTTGTCCGGCAGCACCTCTACCCATGTGGAGAAAGCTGACACCGGCTCAGCAAGCCATCGAGCGGCAATCTCTCGTGGCATGGCTGATGAGTCAGCTCTTACACGGCGAGCAGGGAGCCCTTTATGCCACATCGCAAGTGGTGCAATCTATTCCTTCTATGGATGGCAAACTTTTTGGCGCCAATCAGATTGGTGACGAAGCCAGGCATGTTGAGGTCTTTCACAAGTACCTCCACGAAAAAATTGAGAAACGCTATCAGATTAACGACAACCTTTATGTTCTCATCGAGGCGATAATGCAAGATTCCAGATGGGATGTAAAGTTCCTCGGTATGCAGATCATGGTTGAAGGTTTCGGTCTCGGCGCTTTCAGAGCCGTGAAAGAGATTGTCAACGAGCCTCTATTGAAGGATATTCTTCAGTATGTAATTGCCGATGAAGCTCGGCATGTTCACTATGGGGTTCTCGCCTTAGAAGAATTCTATAGCAATGAGCTGAGCGAAAAGGAGATAGCCGAGAGAGAAGACCTGGCTCTTGAGATATGCCTGCTTCTGCAGAAACGATTTCTTGCCCATGAAATATATGAGGAGTTCTACGGCGACAAAATGTCTGTCAAGGAATGGGACAAATTTGCATACGAGTCGCAACTAATGCAGATCTTCCGGGATTCGATGTTTGACCTTATCATCCCCAACTTGAAGCAGATCGGTTTGTTGACACCGCGGGTGGAGCCGATGTACCGAGCCCATGGCTTGTTGAATCGAGAAAACACAAGGTCTGCTAAGGAAATGACTAATGAAGATTACGCTCTCAACTTGAACTGAGCGTTTAATCGAAAGAAAGGAGATTATGGAGATTTAGATTATGAGTAGAAGAAACACTAGCAATTTATATGGTTTGATTTTTGTCGGTCTTTTGACCGCCAGTTTCTCCGGACTTTTTGTGGACCATGCTGAGGCTAAAACCATGAGCATTTGGGAGCGGCAAAAGACTTTGATGGCTGATGTAAACAGAGGACAGAAGAGTAAACAGTTAACAGTGGATGAAGCAAAAGGACTGCGACAGGACCTTGCCGCCATAGCGCGCAAGAAAGCTAAAATGCTTCGGGATAACGAGGATGGAGAGCTGACCAGCAATAACGTCATCGACCTGGAGGAGTCGCTTAATAATGTAAGCGTCGATATCAAAAAGCTTCGTCTTGAAAAACGGGTGAGGGTTCTCGAGAAAAAACAGGAGAAAGAAGGTGGAAAGAGACCCTGGTGGAAGAAACTCTAAAACTTATCAAAAACAAAGTTCTTTCCATTTTTAGAGAAGAGTTTGAAGAGGTCCTGATAAATGAGAGCGGCCTCTTCTTCGTTGTGGAGTCGGGTTTCGTTGTTCAACTCTAGAAGAACCGGTCTAATTGAGATGAGGCAGAAGTCCTCCCAGAAGAAAGTGAGATTGGTCTCTGTGGTCAGGTCATAAAAGGCATTGATATAAGCCCTGGCTCTGTCCGGATAGGCCACACCCTGGTCGACTAAGAATTTTTCTGCCGGCAGGGAATCAAACCAGGGGTTGCCGCCTGATAGGGAATAGACAACTTCCGGAATGCCGGTTAACAAACTGCCCATGAGTTCATCAAGTTGCACTTTGATGGTGCCTATTTCCGTGGAGCGATAATCTATTGAATGATTTTGCAGGGTTCTTCGTGTGGCGATTTCATGTTCTCGTTCTTCCTTCCCGGCGCGACTGGCCGGACTCAAAAGCGGTGTGCGTTTGGGGATATTGAGAACATGGAGCAAGCGCATTTTAGAAGGGAATGGAGCGAACATAGCCACGGGGTATTCGAGTTGTGGAGAGTCCCGGTTTTCTTCGTAGCAAGCAAGTACCGATGGGCGATTCAGTCTCTGGTAGCAATTCAATATACAATCTTTAATAGGCTCATTTTCAATGGCATTGAGTAGTTCGAACTGGCTTTCAACACAGCTTTCCAATGTCTCTTCGCTGACCAAGACCGAGTATTTCTTCCTATTCTTATCTATAAAATCCTGCTTTAGTCTTTCCGGATCTTCTCGATAATGTGTTGAGTTCTCCAGTGCCCCCAGGAAATGAATTATGTGGGCAAGTTGCCAGGGCGAGTCGATAAACAAGACCTGGGGCTCGTCCAGATCGGTCAATCGGTAGATGTCTCGAACCGCGGTGAGGACGGCCTCTTCGTCCATCGGTTCGGTACTGAGGATTCTATCGTTGTGTTTTTCTAAAAATGGCAGGAAAGAGTCTGTTCTTTTTGACAAGTCTCTCCAGAATTTTAAATTCCGCACCAAGACCCCTTATGTTTATCGCGAGGCTTCCTCTAGCAACCATTATCGTATTAATTTAGTTGTTATGGTAGCCCCTGCCGCCATCGAAGTAGGCGTGGGGTTTCAAGCTTGAATAGTAGTTCACTTCCGACTCCTGGCCCCTGTATTCTTTGGGTTCTATAGTCTCGGGGCTTTTCAATTTGAAAAGAACTAAAATAACAAGTGGTGTGCCAAGACCGACTCCAATTGCTGTCAGTATAATGATAGTAAGAATAAGGTTGCTTGTTCTGTCCACGGACGCGCGTAACAGCGAAAGGTCATTTTCCAGCCGTGCCAGGTGACTCTCCACGCCTACTACAGGCTCAGGAAGTTTCTCCACCGGCTTCTTCAATTCCTCCACGGTCTGGTCAAGTTTATTGAGCTTGTCTCCCATTTTGACAATGGTGGCATGCATGCCACTCAACTGTTTTCTGGTCAGATTTATGTTGTGACTGGCTGAGACTACTTCTTCTTTCGTCTCTACCAGCTCTTCGTTCGTTATTGTGACTGCCTTCTTCGTCTCCCTGATCTCTTTTTTCGCGTCATCCATGCTTTTGCTCGTTTCCACCAGCGTCTCTCTGATGGAGCCCATGTCACGCCGGACTCGCTTGATTCGTTTGTCTACTCCGTTCACGTCTCCTCTGAGAGCAAGCAGGGGTTTTTCCAGTCCTGCTATGGGCGCTTCCAGATGGACAATCTGTTGTTCTAGTCTGGCGATTGTCTCTTGCATTTCTGTTATCGGACCGTAGAACCATCTCATGGGATTGAGGCTAAAACCGCCCTTCTTCTTTACTTCCGAATTGTTTTTCACTTCCCTGGGCTGTAAGTCTTCTTTCTTGAGGGGAATGTTGGTGCTTTCCTCGACAACATCGGCTACTTCTTTGTTCAGTTTTTCCTCGCTGGCCGAAACCGGCTTTGTCACTACATCTTGCGACCAAGCCGGACTATAGGCAGCCGAAGATATTCCAAGAACCAGGGATCCAGTCAGGGCTATGAACAGAGGCAATTTATTAAGTCTGCGTTTTTTGACCAGCATAGTGTTCTCTCCTTTCGCCAGCTAGTAGAATCGGCTGAGGACCAACAGAAGGTATTTAGCACCTACTTAAGGCACTGATGCTTGTCTTTATGTTTAAAGAGGTATGTCTACTTTTAACTTATAGAGTCTAGAGACCGTATTCAGGTCCCGTTCCGATATGCGGGAGTGCTCATCCGTAATCGGATACATCATGTCGCTTTTCGCGTTACTATGGCCCAGAATTCCCAGGGCGTGACCGAGTTCATGGGTAACTATGTTTTGAAGAACCAAAAATTTGACATCTTGGACCTTGGAATCTATCAGGTCTAGATTTACTTCAATTACTTGTGGTGGCACCTTGTATTTTGGTCCGAAGCGCGGAATATACAATGGAACTGGTATGGCTCCGACCGACATTAGAGCTACCTTGCCATTGCCGCGCTTCTTCCATTTTGTGACGGTGTGGGCACCGAGGGCGCAGTCATCTTTGTCTTTACCCATGCCGAGCTGTTTCCAGACCACTCTTATTCTAGCCTGACCCGGATCGTTCACCTGGGCGAAACGAATTTTGCCACCGGTTCTTGATTCCCAGGCCTCGAATCCGGCAACGCAGGACTTCATGTACTGCACATTTCTCAGTGGGGTTATGTAGACGGGGATAGGCATCTTGTTGAATCGGAGCACCTTGTTCTTGGTCGCCTTCATTATTATGTCCAGATAATCGGGCGGTCCTTTCAAGGTCATGTTGACCGGAGTGATTCGGTAGAGCCTGAGGTTGTTGGCGCTGGGGCAGGGAATGTCGCCATTGAGACGGCGAATATAACCGGTCATCGACTCACCCACTTTCCTTTTCTGGGCTTTGTCCGGCTCCGGCTGGGGAGAGCTTTCATGATGATCCGGGGAAGGGGCTTTCTGGAGATTCTGGAAACGGTCTACGAGGGAGCCGCTCTTCACCTCTCCGAAAACCTGTAGTTCAAGTGCCGCCAGCCTGTCAAGAACAGAGCTGCTCTTTCCGGTGACCAGCTTATATCTCTTTTCCAGATCTTCCAGCACTTCAGACATGGGTTTGTCTTCCGTCAGCGGCACCGGATTTTGGGCAGATGCGGGTACGGTTGAAATAACTGAAAGAGTCGGCAAAATAAGCAGCACTAAATATAGTGCTGATCTTTGGTATAACCGGAGGTTGCTAAAGGGCTGTCTGGAAGAATTCATTTGAATGAAATCAGAATTCGGAGCATCATTGTATGCTATTCAGTTCTAAGTTTACCGCTAATTGGAAAGATCTGCTCTTTTGGCGGCACAGGCGCTGTCTATGAAGTCCAGAAGTCTTTGCTTTACTGATAAGTAAATCTTCTCCAGTTCAGTAGCGTTGCAGTAAAACTGGGCACCGGTAGCTGGATCGAAACTCATACAGAAAACGTTGTCTTCCATCGGCTCGGAGCTTTTCTCTTTCAACTCGAGCAATTGGGTTTCGATTTGCTGGATGCCGATATTGCAAAAAATTCGCTTCTCTTTCAACCGGGGTGTCTCCAGATGAATGATCATGCCGTCATCGCACTCCCTACCCCAGGAGCCGCGAAGAAATCGATAGTCCGGCAGAGGGAACTTACTTTCGTCTTTAGCGTTGAAGAAGCCCTCCAGATCTTCTTTTAGATAGCCCAAAAGCTCTCTGTTCAGCCAGGTCAGTTGTTTCTTCTTTAGTTGGCTGTTTAAAAAACGAGCGGTGATCAAAAGCGCGTCAGAAAGTTTTATCTCTTTTCTTTCCAGCTGGTATCTAACGTTTAATAGCTTGCCTTCGATCATTTGTTTTCGACCCTCCAAACGCCTATGGAAAACTATACACTTCTCTCATTCAAAATAGATCCGATCGGATCAAGTCACTTTCGCCCCGGGAATGGAAATGAGTACCTGTGGTCTTTTTCGACACACAAATTTTCCTGGAGTGGGAATTGGCTTAGGTCTGCTTAAAGTGGCGGATATCGATTGTGGTACCAATTAGCGTGGTAGGTTATTGTTAGATCAAGGCTGTCGGTGGATGAAAGAGCGAAGGATGGAGAGCGCAGAGGTACCTGAGCGACTGCAGGAATTGGCAGAGTTCAAGTATGGTCAGGAGGCATTTTTAAGGGTGCTGTTCGACCTTGCCCTGGAAGAGCGCTGGTTTGACCTCAGGCACATGGTGCAGCATGATATGGCCAAGGCGATAATCGCGGATTATAGTAGAGAGCTTGGCAAAGACTATCTGAACCAGAGTCTTTATCACGAATATTGGGAAGAGGTGATTGAGATCGGCTGGAAGAAATTTTGCCAGCACACGGGGTTATCCAGAGATAGGGTGGAGAGCAGTTTAAAAAAACTGCGGTAGTTTGAACTCTTAGCGTGACTGGTCCATATTTTGTCTGGCTTTCAGTTCGGAGTAGCGCACCACACAGGCTATTCCACCCGGAAACTTGCCGGAGGCGGAAGCCTGATAGAAAAGCTCTGAAGCCAGGGACCAGACTCCGGGATTGTTTGCGGTGAACTCAGCGTCTACACGATCAGAGGGACCGAGACTTATACTGTCCCGGAATACATGGGGCTCCAGCTTGTCCGAGCCGTTTGAACTCATGACCTCCAGTCGGTGTCCGCTCAGATGAATCGGGATTATTTCGTCGGAGGCATTGACCATGCGCAACCGGACCCGGTCACCTTTTCTTAACTCGACTGGGGGAATTGCCGGTGCTTGCTTACCATTAATCAGAAAGGCCACATCCAACTCATCATCATGTTTGGAGGTGGGTGCCACCGCAACTTTCTCTTTTACTTTGTTGGCTGTTTTTTCTTTCCCTGTGCTCACCGATTTGACGGTCTCTCTGGAGCTCATTTTTGAGAAGATGAGGGTTATATCTTTGTCGTAGGATCTTGATTTTAAATTCGGTTCGATGATGATTGCGCCGTATAGACCTCTCAATCGCTGGTTGGCATGGACAATTTGCGGGTGATACCAGAACGTCCCTGTCTGACCGGCGACAAATTGGTATGCATAGGTTCCGCCGGGGGGAACAAGTCCAGACCCTTTTCGCGGCAGTCCGTTTACTTCGTGGGGGACTTTTAGTCCGTGGAAATAGAGACTTGTGGGCTGCTTCAACTGATTGTGCAGCACGATTCTGATGTTCTCTCCCTGGCGGGCTCTTATGACCGGGCCGGGCAAATGTCCGTTGTAGCTCAGAACACTGATGGAATCGCCTTTTCTGATATCCCAATTGCTCTGCCTGGCAAATAAGTGCACCTCTTTAAGGTTGTTGTTTTTATTCGCCTGGTTTTGAAACTGAGAGTTGACCTGTTGCAGCTCATTTAGGGCACCTCCGATCTCGGAATTGATCTGATCCATTTCGGAACGCATTTTTTTTAGCTCTTCTTTCTCTTTGGCTTGCTCTTCCGCCACCGAACCGACTTCATCTAGAAATGCCAGGGCCGGAGCCTGGGCAACTGCCAGACCGGCAAGGCAGGAAGCGGAGACTAACCAAGTTTTCAGAGGACCGAGACGAAACATTAGACTAATACCTGCCACCATAAGAGAGTTAGTGCGAATCTGGGATTTTAACCACAAGGTTGGAGGAGCTTGAATGGGATGATAGGCGGTCAGCCACGCTTCCCACTAGGATATGGGCAACAGCCGAATGACCTTTAGTACCGCTGACGATGAGCTGCGCATCATGTTTTTCAGCATAGTCGATAATCTCCATGGCCGCATCTCCTGCTTTTACCTTGGTCTCAATATCGGTTAGTCCCAGGCTCCGGAGCTTGTTAAGGGCTGTGGCCACTATGACTTCACCTTCCATCAAGAGATTTGTCTCAAGTGTGGCGATGAATGGTGCAGGTGATATAAGACCGAGCACCGGTGCAATTGATACCACATTTACTACCGATGCTTTGACCTGGCGATCTTTCAGTTTGAGCTTCTCAACCGCGAACTCCATCGCGTATTCAGAATCCTTAGAACCATCGACGGCAAAGACAACATGGTCGAGATTTTTATGTCCTTCTTTATCCCGGAGAACCAGGACCGATGAGGGGGCATGATTTACGACATTTGAACTTGTGGAGCCGAGCAAAAACTTTCTAATATGAGCCTGTTTCCCCGGCGAGACGGCGACCAGGTCTACTTTTTGATCCGAGGCGATGTTGTTGATAACTGAGCTTGTCGGACCGGATGCGACTTCGACGTCCACGTCTATGCCTTTCTCTTTTAACTTTCCGGCCAGAGTTTCCAGCAATTGCCTGGCTTTATCCTCGACCTGATGCTCCCAGTCTTCCGGAAAATCGGCGACTGACTCGACAACTCTTTCGTAGGAAGGCAAGATCTCCTTGACAAAGAGGAGTACAACCTTGTTGTCTTTTAAGTCTGCCAACCAGTCGAGATGTGAAACCAGATCTTCATGGGGATGGGAGACATCGACGGGTACTAATATCTTCATGGTAATTAACTTCTTGACGTTGGAAAGACCGATCTATTTTAGCCGCTGAGGATTTTAGCCGCATTTGCTCTAAATAATTTACTATTGATGGAATCCCTGTAGAGAGTATTCACTGTTGTCGATGAGCATGGATAAGATTTTAGAAGAATGGGGCTATGTAAGACGATTGTCCCTGGATTACCTCAAACATTTGAAGCCGGAACAATTATTACTCAGCCCGGCAAAGAATATGGGTCCCATGTGGAAGCAGTTCCGTCATATTGCAAGAGTGCAAGAGAATTACACCGATGCCTTGAGAACCGGTTCCATCAATTTTGCCACCGACACCAATCTATATAGAGGCGGCTGTGACCATGGCGAACTAGTTCTATATCTTGAAGACTGTGACAAGAAGATGCTCTCTGCTTTTGAGAGTTTTAACTCCGATAAGTTCATAGACTGGTTCGGCGAAAATGTAGCTGTAGATACGCACCTTGTCAGGCTGATCAGCCATGAGACCTTGCATCATGGGCAGTGGATTCTCTTTGGTAAATCTCTTGACGTCACCTTTCCATCCAGTTGGGATGCCTGGGGTGTTTAGTTTCCTCATTTTTTCTAAACCGCGCTAATCTCTTAGCGGCTAGTTTGGGTACACTATAGGCTTCGAATTTCCGGAGCAGTGTTTGGTAGCCGGAGCAGCGTGAGGAGACTTTGTCGTGATTGAACGGTATACGAAGCCTGAAATGGGTGCCATCTGGACCGAAGAGTCCAAGTATCAGGCATGGCTTGATGTGGAGATCGCAGTCTGCGAAGCCCAGGTGAAAGCCGGCAACATGCCCAAAGAAGCCCTTGAGGAGATCAAGGCCAAAGCCCGCTTCGATGTGGACCGCATCCTCGAGATCGAAAAAGAGGTCAAGCACGACGTTATAGCGTTTCTTACCAATGTGAACGAACACGTTGGCGATGCCGGCAGGTATATACATAAAGGTATGACAAGCTCCGATGTTCTGGACACTGCCCTTGCACTCAATATGAGGAAGGCCGGCAAGTTGCTGGTTCAAGAACTGCAAGCCCTCCATGATGCTATTTTGCTTCAAGCTAAAAAGCACAAAAAGACCGTTACCATCGGTCGTTCCCATGGGATTCACGCTGAGCCGACCACATTCGGATTCAAAATGGCCGTTTGGTTGGAGGAGATAAGAAGGCACCAGAAGAGATTGGATGATGCCATCGAGTCTATCTCCGTCGGTAAGGTCTCGGGAGCTGTAGGCACATTCTCAAACATATCTCCGGAGATTGAGAATCTTACTTGTGAGATTCTTGAGCTGGCACCAGCGCCGGTATCAACCCAAATCATTCAGAGAGACAGGCATGCTCAGTTCCTCTGGGTTATCGCTTTGATCGGCAGCTCGCTTGATAAGTTTGCCACAGAGATAAGGCATCTGCAAAGAACCGATGTACTGGAAGCTGAGGAGCCTTTTACCCATGGACAAAAAGGATCTTCGGCTATGCCGCACAAGCGTAATCCGGTGGGCTGCGAAAATATTTCCGGTCTGGCCAGGATCCTCAGAGCCAACGCCATCGCGGCCCTGGAGAACATTCCTTTGTGGCACGAGCGTGACATCAGCCATAGCTCCGTAGAGCGAGTTATTCTACCGGATTCAACCATCTTGTTGCACTACATGTTGAAGCGATTCACCGGAATCGTGAAAGATATTGTCGTTTATCCCGATAACATGATGCGGAATTTGGATGTTTTCGGTGGTGTCATTTTCTCCCAGGCCGTCATGCTCAAGCTGGTAGAGAAAGGAATGAGTCGAGAGGATGCTTACAAGATCGTTCAAGACAACGCGATGTCCGTCTGGAACAAAGATGGTAAGAGCTTCAAAGAGAAGCTTCTAGCAGATCCGAAAGTTACGGATAAACTCACGGATGAGGAGATTCTCGGATGTCTGGATCCGGGCAGTTACCTCAAGAACATCGACCAGGTATTTGCAAGAGTGGGGATTTAGCTTGTGGGCATAAACGCTGATCAGAAAGTTGCCGGTGTGTTGATTCCGGTGTTCGCATTGAGAAGAGAAGGGGATTTTAAAATCGGTGATACCCTTGCGTTTAAGGATGCGGTGGATTTCTGCAGCCGAAACAAGATCGCAGTTCTGCAAACCCTGCCGATTAATGAAACAAGCGGAGATAATAGCCCTTACAATGCCATTAGCTCCATGGCAGTAGAACCGGTCCTGCTTTCGATGGAACCGAATATGGTTCCGGGATTGGCCCCCCAGGATCTTCAAAAAGCCAGAGAATTGGTGGCTAAGTTAAATGACTCGATTATTGATTATCGCAGTATCAAAATTGTCAAACTGAATCTTCTGATTTCAGCGCATAAAAGGCTTCGAAGCTCTTCCTCGGAATTTAAAAATGAACTGAAAGAGTTCGAAGCATTCAAGGCGGAAAATGCATCTTGGCTTGAGCCCTACAGTTTGTTTCGGGCTTTGATGGAGGTGAATGGCGGCAGTCCTGTATGGACTGAGTGGAGTGAGGACATTCGCTCCTATGAAAGCGCCCGGAAGTGGTTGAAGAGCTGCGCGGAAAGAGAGAAGTGCGTCGAGCTACAAGACCTTTACTCCTACATTCAATGGGTAGGTGATACCCAGTGGCGAGCGGTCAAAGAGCACGCAGACAAGTTAAATGTTCGGATTATGGGTGATATTCCATTCGGTGTCAGTCGCTATAGCAGCGATGTCTGGCACAACCAGGAACTCTTTGACCTGGAGCTATCCGGTGGTGCCCCGCCTGAACCTGTATTTCATGGTGATGAGTTTACTAAGCGATGGGGTCAGAACTGGGGAATTCCACTCTACCGTTGGGATGTTCACCGCAAGGAAGACTTTCAATGGTGGCGTCGAAGAATTTCGCGGCTAATGGACCATTTTCACGATTTTAGAATCGATCATGTTCTGGGCTTCTTCAGAGTGTACGCTTTTCCCTGGACTCCCGATAGAAACGGAGAGTTCCTTCCTCTGACCGAGACCGAAGCGTTGACAAAGACTGGTGGTATCCTGCCTGGTTTTTCTCCACGGGATGATGAGAGCGAGGAGAATAGAGAGAAAAATCGTAAAGAGGGGTCTCAGATTCTGGAGGCGATAGCTGATACTGCAGACAGTGGCGCTATTGTTGCCGAAGACCTCGGTTTGATTGTGCCTCCTTATGTTAGACCAGCTATTCACAAGTTGAATATGGCCGGTTTTGCCATCCCAATTTTTGAGAGGGATGAAGAGACTCGGGAGTTTGTCTCCATGGATAAGTTACACCCTCTCTCCCTGGCCACATACGCCACCCATGATCATCAGCCGATAAAGTCCTATTATGAGGAGTTGGTCAAATGGTGGCATGGTGAAAATGGCCATGAAGGCTGGTTGGAAGTTCAGCGATTGATGCGTCTTTTAGGAAGAGAGCAAGATAGTGCTCCGGAAAGCTTCGAGGACGATCTACTCTTTGATTTTGAAAGAGCACTTCTTTGTGATTCACCCTGCTGGTTGGCGGTGATGATGATTTCGGACCTGCTCGGTCTGGATTTGCGTTTTAACCAACCTGGTCTTTCCGGTGGCGAGTGCTGGACCTTGAGGCTCGATCGAGAACTGAAGGATTTTGAAGAGGATGAGCGATTCGGTCGGAGAATCTCCCGGTTTCGAGAGCTGATAGTGGAAAGTGGTAGAGCAAACAGGGTTACTGCCGGTAGCTTATAATAGAGACCTGTTTCAGTTTTAGTATGTGAGGTTCGTCGAGTAAATGCTGCCAGCTTATCTAATTAGAGCGGCTGTGGACTATATCAGGCACACGGCGGCGATGAAGGATTCAAATCCTTACTCGCGTTGTGAGGAAGCGCTCAAGCTTGTCGCTAAGCTCTGGCAAGAAAATATCGGACGAACCGACCAGTCCATTGTTGAAGTGGCGACGGTGACCGCATATTGGGAAGAGTTTTTTCACGCCGAAGATCCTCTGCCGGATGAGCGTGAATGGAGAGAGGGGCTTGCCAAGCGCTCCGGGAATTATGACTCTTTTGAAGAGTGGCAGCAATGGTTCAAGTCTAGCTATAAGCAGGTCTACCAGGAAAATAATATCTGGACTAGCGTTCTGATGACATCCTGGGCAAGTACCCACCAGTATCAGCTGGTATATGACGAGTCCAAATGGGATTTTGTCGAGTCGAAGTCCTATTTGCCGACCTCCCAGGTGTGGCGCCTGGAGCCCAATGTCGACACGGTCACCGAAGTTTTGAAGGACTGCTGGAGACAGGAGCTTGACAAGTATGAGGGTAGTGGGTTTTCGATTAAGGCGGAACCTGTCAGCTATCTGGGTCGGGTTGAATGTCTCGGGTTTGATCAGTCCAACTACCGGGTCCATTGGCCTGTAAAAGCGGACAGACCTCCGGATATTCTTGACCTCGGCGGAATGATCGCCGACATTGTTGTTCCTGTGGGCGACAGTTGGTACCGTCAGCCCGACAACATCATTTTCGCCCATGAACATGTGGATGTAACCGCCCTGGTAAACCGAGCCCAGTATATTTTCGGCAGCAAAAGACGAATATTGGAGCTGACCGTAGATCATGGTCCGGCCAAAGCCCGGCTGAGAGCTGGAGCCGAAGGATGGCAGGTTGATGAGGTGGATGAAGAGTTGCCTGATGTTTTACCAGGCAATGACGCCGGTGCCGCCCACGCGACAGCATCCTGAATCTGTCAGCCTTTAAGTTTTTCCAGATGTTTTTTGATCGCTTTCCAATTTCGAGGAAAACTATCGGCGCCTTTGCCTCTTTTGACTATCTGAACAATCACATGTTCTGAAGAACCCATCTGTATTTTAGGTTTCAATATTGTCGGCCTATCGGCGCCCAGAGCCTCCAGCATCGCTTCAAGGGCTTTTGTCTCCAATTCAGCTTGTCGGGCAGTTTTGTAAAAAGCCGCTACCCCACCCCTGGCCAGGAGCGGTAATCCTAGTTCGGCGCTGAGGCAAAGGTGGCCAAGAGCCCTGGAAGTTACAAGGTCATATCCATGGCGGTGCCGGGGATCTCTGCCCAGGTTTTCCAGGCGATCGGTCACCACCCGTACTCTTTCATTCAGCTCCAGGGCGTCCACGCATTCATTGAGGAACCGGGTCTTTTTGCCATTAGAGTCGGCCAGAGTCATCTCCAGTGAATCTATCCAGATTGCCAGGATTAAACCCGGGAATCCTGCGCCTGAACCGAGATCTATTGTGCGAACTGGCTGGTTTTGCTTATTATCGGACATCGGAATGCCTGATATTGGCCAGAATTCCAGAAGGCTAAGAGAGTCTAGAATATGCCGTTCCACAAGTATTTCGGGGGACGGGTCAGCCACCAGATTTGTGTGACTGTTGTAGCTGATCAAAATCTGGCATAGCTTTTCGGTCTTTTCCAGCCTGGATTTATTAGCCTCTAGGTCGATGATTCTAAGGGCGTCTTTTATCTGGAATATTTTTTCCTGTAAACTCTCGGAATTAAGCATTTATAGATGGTCCTGGAGGTTTCTCTATATATTACCTGTAAGTTTCTTTGTTAGTGATCTGCTCAATATGTCTATAAAGTTCTTATAGATCACTTTAAATCACGTAGTAGAGGGTAGGTAGTAAGGTCATCCATGAGTCCACGTGCATTCCGAACAATGCTCGTTGGCCCGATGGGCACGAAAGACAGGCTGGAACTCGAAAGTAGAGTTCTGGCTGCTGCGCTTAAGCAGAGTGTCGAACTCGGTGATAACCAGGGGGTTAGCTTAGCTCATAGGCAGATTTTTCTCTTGATCCGTTCGGCGCATGGCTCTTCGGAGAAGGCCAAGGAGAGGGATGGTTCCCTGGCGCCCTCCGCTCCTGAGAGTGCGGATAGTTCCACAGGCAGTGGAGATACCGTTGAGGCTGCGCCTCCGGTGGTGAGAAAGAGAAATCTGCCTGATATTGTCTGGACCGAAGCCGAAGAGGATGATAGTGACGCTTCTTTAGATTCGGAGATTGAGCCTGAACTGGAACCTTCCGATGAGACCATCGAGGTTCCTTATTCCGACGAGGAAGTGATCGAAGTAATACAGAATCGTTCCGTCGATAACGGCTCTTCCCAGGGTGATTCTTCCGGTGAGGAGTCCAACCCCGTGGAGACTCATGCTGTCAGCACTACGCGAGCTAAGAAGTCTCAGCCCCAGGCCCACCTTGATGAAAATGTGTTCGATGCCTACGGGATTATCGGGGTTGAGCAGGTAGCATCTTTTGAGAAAATCCATGTGGGATTTCTGCTCTCCATTCGTAGACTGCTCTTCAAAATGAAGAAGACGAGGAGAAAAAAGCGCAAAGAGTACCTGAATCAGTTACAGGAGCTCTGGATCGCCCATGATGTGTTGACGGACCCGGTGACCCGGACCGATTATGACTTTCGTATCCTGGGATTGCGCGGCGCTCCTGACGTGATTATAGATTCGCCGGACAGTGAAGGGCAGGTGATGATAGGCTCTTCCATTCCTCTGCGAATAGGCGAACTTTTGCAGTGCGCGGGCCTTCTTGAGCCTACCGAACTCGAGATTGCGGCGGACATGCACAAAGCTATGCCGGAGATGCTGTTCGGAGCATTTTTGGTAAAGCAGGGTTTCATCACTGAGCCTGATTTAGACCAGGTGTTGATGGGTCAGCGTCTTCTGAAGATGGGTTACATGTCTGTGGCTACTTTTCAGACCTGCATGAAGCACTGGATTGATTCGGATATGCCTATATACGAGAGCGCGGTCACGGAAGGCTTGTTGACCCTTAGCGAAATGGAGCGGATTATTGCCCAGGGTCTTAAAGACACGGATACTGAAATTCCTGCTATACAAGGCGGCGGGCAAGTAGGTTTCCGTTCTGGAGCCAGAGCCAAAGTTCAGTCGATCGGCACAGGTCCGATGTTGAACGAAGAGGAGGCGCGAAAGAGGCAGGTGAGCGCCGACCATGCTGTGCCTGAGTGGAAAGACCAGCTGGATTGGAGTGCGCCGCCGGAAGAAGAGGCGCCTAAGCCGGTTAAGCCTCGGCGAGAAGTGAAAGCCACCATGGATAATACCGCCTATCACATAGAAGGTGTCACCTCACCCAGGCCGGAAGGTGGATCAGAGAGAAAGAGTTTACGCAGCCTCATGAGAGGTATGCATATGTCTGATGATAGCGAGGATGAGAGTTCTGAGGATAATGCCGGCTCTTTGCAGCAGGTTCTGGCCCAGGGCAAGAGCACTATCGATTTTGACGTTTCAGGCGTGGAGGAAGAAGAAGAAGTTAGAGCGGAAGTTCAGGTTGATACCAATTATGATGGCAGCGGCGATGTTGTGGCCGAGGAGACACTGGAGGCGCCATCTTTGGTCGACCTCACTCCTGCCGAAGTTACCGCAGAGACTCCTCAGAGTAACCAGGAGGTTGCTGAGCGAGAGCCGGCTACCAGCACAAGCGAAGAATTGAATAGTCTTGAAGTTGAGGAAGAAGCATCGGCTCCAGAATTCAAAGAAGATTTCAGCCAGAATTTCGAAGAGAATTATGATGAAGAAGATGAGCCGGTGATGGATTTTGAAGATAGCCTGGAGCTACCCATGCCGACAGAGGAGGTAGAGACTTCCACCCAGATCGATCGGGTTGAAAAAGACACTGAAACGTTCTCTAATCTGGACAAGGTCCAGGAGTCTGACTCTCCTGCGATTGACATGAGGCTCTCCGGAGAACGCTATCCTGTAAGCGCTGGTGGCGTATCTGGTGAGAGTTCTCCTGGGGCTGCATTTGGCGAAAACTTCTCTCCTCCGGAGGATGGAGACCAGTTAGAGGAGGAGGAGACAACCGAGGAGATTAAGCAGATCGCTCTTACTTTGAAAAGAGATGAAGAGGAGAGAGGCGCTGGCGATGAAGAGGAGTCGGATGCCCAGGAGGCTGCCAGGCAGGCTCTCAAGAAATCTATAGAGTGGCAGGTGATGTACAAGATCAGAGGCAGTCTTGCCGATATGTTGCTATCCGATTCAGAAGAGCCGGACATGCCTCCCCTTGCTCCCCGGCTGGAGGATATCGACGTTATTCCGAAAGACCTCGGGCGAGCTGAGAGCAGCGAAAGTGATGACGACGGTGAGGCTGGAAGCTCAAAAGATTCTAGCTGATCTGACTCGGATTCGACTGGGGCTGATTTTTGTAGCTGAAATAGAGCCTTAAAACTATTGATAGCTGATCACAGATTGTTCTGACCACTTTCATGTCTCCCGGCTGGAAAGCTTCTTTGGCGTGGGGGACAAGAACAAGAAGTCCCAGTCTGGAGCCGTGTATATCGATAGGTTGACAGAGGGCATTTTTAGGTTGATAGAGAAGATTAGAGGTGGTTGCATTTATCGGTGGCAGACCAAGTTGGTGCGAAACCTGTTCGATATAACTGGCGAAGCTGTCTTCTGCGATTGAATCCCCGCAGTCCATGAAGAGGTTTGTCTCCTTAACCTCGTTTACGGCGATGGCGCAACTTTCGTAATTGAGAACCGAGGACATGAGGTCGAAAAGCCTTTCAACAATAGAATCGATGTCCAGAGATTGATCCATCAGCTTTCTTACTTCATCTATTATGGTGGCTTCAAATAGTAGCCTCTCCAAAAGTTGATTCAATCTGCTGTTAATCTCTTCGGCCGAAGGAGATTTTTTTGCTCGGGTCAGGGAGCCCACTTTCTCCGCCTGGGGAGTGCTCTCCAGTATCTCTTTGCAGGCTTTGAGAAGGCTTGGAAAACCCGGCTCTTTCGGAATAAATCGATCCGCTCCGGACTTCATGCCCCAGAAGCGATCTACTGAGCCGTCCAATTTTGTAAGCAGTATCACCGGAGTGGTGGAAAGCTCCGGATCGGATTTTACCAATCGGCAGAGTTGGTAACCGTTTATTTCAGACATGACGATGTCTGAAATAATCAGGTCAGGCCTGGTGTCATAGGCAAGAACTAAACCTTCAGCAACGGTTCTGGCGCTCATCACCTCATAGCCTGCTGACTCCAATCTTTTCCGGATTGTAATCAGCTGGGTAGGGCTGTCTTCAATGAGCAGTAGTTGATTCGTCATCGGTCTCGATAAGGAAAAATCAGGACAATACAATATAGCACTTATTGATATGTTATCGAATAACCTGTCGGAATCGGTTCATCAAGAATACTGCGGAGGATGGCCTGGTCTTTTGGCTCAATAGTTTTCCCTTCTCTGCTTGAATAGGATTCGATGATATTGGCTAATAATTTGATGGAGTTGTTTCCGGGAAACTTTCTATTCAAACCTTTCAGGCTCCGGGAAGCTCTTGGCCATTCCTGTCTCTCCATATAGATTGCCAGGGCGAATATTGCAGGAGCAGGGTCGTTTGGGGCGACTTTGCTCAGATAAAATAGTTGTTCCAGGGCTGCTTCCGGATTCTTGTTCAGTAGAAGTCTTTGTGCGAGAGCGTACCGGGCGATATATTGATTGGGATCCAGATTGAGTGACTCTTCCAGCACTTTGATCTGATCTGCCAAAGAAGACTTTTCCGATTCGCCGCCGAGTATAGTCGCCAGGGCTAGATCAGTTTTGATCCGAGCGGATCGGGGGCTGATATCCGCCGCTCTTCTCAATAGAGAAAGGCAGGCTTCTTTCTGCTCCGATTTGGCCAGGGACCCAGTGGCCAATAGTACCCTGGCTGTGTCATCGAGAGTGAGGCTGTCGGTGGTGCTCTCTATTTTGTCCGAGGCTATGGAATTTGCTATTTGCAATGCGTCTTCAGTCTTACCAACCTCTAAGAGCAGTAGGGCGAGCTGGCTCCGGGCAAAGGGGCTAAGAGCGTCAGAGTCCGGCAAGGCTAAAGGAGTTTTTCTGCGTGTGTTCTTTTTGCCGGGTTCACCGCAAATCATTGATACTCTCTCTCGGATAATCTCCGACAGCCCGGGGTCCGATCTCTCGATCTCTTGTACGAGGGCTTTAGCTTCTTCTACTCTAACCCGATACTTGACTCGAACAATTTCATCGGAGTGCATGGTGGTGCTTTCTCTAAGAAGGTGCTTCTTGAGGAGGCGGTCTGAATAGAAACCAACTCTTTCCAGGGACATAGCAGCGAGCGACAGTGCTAACCTTGCCTTCTCAATGTTGTTCAGGTCGAAGTGAGATG
>JAUIJG010000459.1 GCA_030431355.1 bacterium | reverse complement strand
GAAGCGGCTTGATCATCGAGAAACCACTCGGTGGAGTTGGATTCACAAAGACGAACTGTGCAGGTCTGGGCGCAATCTTTCTCTTCCTGCTCCTCTTTCGTGCGGGGAGGTAGGGCGCCCACGTGGGAAGCTGGATATTCAGATTTATTCTCCATCAATACAGAACGCACGATCTCGCTTTTAGAATCTCCTTTGACCAGGAAATAAACATTGCGAGCGTTGTTCAAAAGTGGATAGGTAAGGGTGATTCTGTCGGCGTCTAACTTGTCCACGCGGTTAGCCACGCAGAGTCTTTTCTCTTCTTTTAAGGCAGGGCTTCCAGGAAAAAGAGAAGCGGTATGACCGTCTTCTCCCAGACCGAGAAGAATCATGTCAAACTGGGGAAGACCATTCTCTTCTTCGCAGTATTGCTTGATCTTCTCCTCATATAGTCTGGCCGCCTCCTCCGGATCTTTATCCGGATTGACCAGGGCAAAGAGGTTCTCCGCCGGTACCGGCACTTTGCTGAAGAGATGTTCGTTCACCATTTTGAAATTGCTGGCTTCGTCGGAATCGGGAACGCAACGTTCGTCCGAGAGGAAGAAATAGCACTTCTTCCAGTCGACGATGCTGGCGAATTCGCTGGTGGCAAGCATATTGTAGAGAGCTATCGGCGTGGTTCCGCCCGAAAGTGCAGCCACGAACTTACCATGATGTTGCTGGCAGACATAAGCCAGGTCGACAATGATCTTGCTCAGCCCCCGGACCAGATCGAGTTCGTTGTCATAGACGTTAATAAGGGCTTTACTGCCTTGATTTTCCTGGGTCCCGTTGGTCATTTCAGTTTCCTATCTCATTTGTCTGGCTACTATACAGGCGGCATCAACAGCCGCTTCAAAGGTCTTAGGCTTGACCGGATCGTTGAGGATTGAGTCGATCAGATCAACTTTAGAGGGGGGATTGTGACTTATGTCCATCTCATCGATTGAATCGTGTTCCAATAGCGCCGTGCGTAAGCCAGGACTGTTGCTATCGGGCCAGATTCGCAGAAGATTCGAGTCCCTGTCTCTCAAATTGACGCGAATCTCCGCCAGGCGTCCTTGATGTTCGGCTGCGCTCGGCTCTCTTCTGGAACGCAATATGACTTTGATTCTAGTCCTGTTCAGTCGATAGTAGATCTTTATTCCTTCTTTCTCTTCTTCGATACTCTCAAAGTCCCAGGATAGTCTCGATGCCAGCCATCCCAGCATTAGCCAGGATTGGGCTCCCGGCACTGTCTTACCATTGTCACTGCCAGTGGTGTTAGCCTCCTCCACTATCTCCAGGGATGAGATTATATCCAGGTCTTCCACTTTCAAAAGACCGCGATTGCTATCGAAGGAGTTAGCCAGGGCATGACGCCAGGGGTGGAGTCTGAACCAGTTCAGGTCATAGACGGCGGAGCCTTCTTCTGTCGCTGTTTTAAGGTTCTGAAGCTGGATTATTGATGGAGAACCTTCGACCAGGGAGCGAGAGTCGACGATGAATCTATCCACGTGTATCAAAAAAGGTCTGATCACATCCAGGTTTAAGACCGGATCATGCCACCACAAGCAGGTGGGCAGGTCGGGGATCGTAAGGGGAGCGATGACGCTTACCAATCTTCTGTTGCCGGTATTTTGTCCCTTCCAATCCACGATTATCTGTTCGCAACAGATCTGCTGTCTGGGTTTGCCTGGTACCTGGTGGCAACGCGCTGTCACCCAGGCGTCCAGCACGTCTGACTCTTTATCGTTATATTTGCTTGAGGCGATAATGGCTCGGGATGGATGTTTAACGGCAATCTCAGAAACTATGTCTTCAATGTTCAATTCACCATTTTCGGTGCTTGTGAACGCTATGAAATTAAGCGCACAAGCCCGGGTTATCGCCGAACTGTTCTCTCGGTCATGTTCAGCTTCTTCCCAGAGTTTGTAGAGTTCTTTCTCTATACTCTGAATGTCCACATGGTGGAGCTGTCCGGAAAGGAAGTCTCTTGTCTGGGCTGAAGTCATCAGAGTACTCTCCAGGAGTGACCGGTGGTGGCAACAAGATCAGTGGCCGCCTGGGGACCCCAGCTTCCCGACTCATAGTTTGGAAATGGTCCGTGGCTAATCGGGGCGGAAGATGCTGATTCCGGGCTGGTGGTCGCCCAGTGCTCTATGACCGGAGTAAGAATTCGCCAGGATGTCTCAACAAAGTCAGAACGGGCAAATAAGGATGGGTCGCCGGTCATACAGTCCAGAATTAATCGCTCGTAGGCGGAGGGGGTATGGTCCCCAAAAACAGTTCCGTATTTAAAGTCCATGGTCAACCATCTCAGCTGGGTTGTCGGACCAGGTTGCTTGGTGGCAAATTTCAATGAGATCCCCTGGTCCGGCTGGATGCGCATCACCAGGACATTGGGGGAGCTGTTTGCCATTATCGAGCGAAGTCCTGTGTTGCCCATGTTGGAAAACAGTTCATGGGGCGGAGCCTTAAAATGAACGGCGATTTCAGTAATTCTTTTCTCCAGGCGTTTTCCGGACCTTATATAAAAAGGTACGTTGGCCCAGCGCCAGTTATCTATATATAGCTTAAGCGCGGCGAAGGTCTCTGTGTTGGAGTCCGTTGCTACTTTGTCTTCGTCTCGATAACGAATCGTCTCATTGCCCAGGACATAGCCGTGGTCATACTGTCCGCGCACGGCAAATTGGTCTACGGAGTCCAGATCGAAGGGGCGTATCGCCTTTAGCACTTTGGTGCGTTCATCCCTGGTGGCTTCGGCGCTCAATGAGTTGGGCGGCTCCATTGCTACAAGGGCGACCAACTGCATGAGATGGTTCTGGATCATATCCTTGAGGGCGCCGGCTTCCTCATAATAAGCGCCTCTCTCCTCCACTCCAAGGGTTTCGGCATTGGTTATTTGAACATGATCAATATAATTGCTGTTCCATAGCGGTTCAAAAATACTGTTGGCGAACCTGAAGCACATTATGTTCTGTACGGTCTCTTTACCCAGATAATGGTCGATGCGGTAAACCTGGTGTTCATTCAAGACCTCATGTATTTTTTCATCGAGGGCCATAGCTGAAGCCAGGTCATGACCGAAAGGTTTCTCCACTACCACTCTTGGCCAGGCTGGTTCGTCCGCCTTTCTTTTTACGGCCAGTCCGGACTCTTTCAGATTTTCTATGATCGGCATGTATAGACTGGGTGGAGTCGACAGATAGAAGATGTTTCTTCCCGCACATCCATGCTTGTTGCCGATGGTATCAAGATCTTCTTCCAGACCGCGGTAGTAGTCAATCTGTTTGGCGTTGCCCGGTCTGTAATACAGGCTCTGGGCAAATCTGTCCCAGCACTCGGAATTTAGCTCCTGCTCGTCACCATATTTGATGACAGACTCTTTCATCTTTTCCCGGAACTCAGTATCGGTCATCTCTGTTCTCGATGATCCGACAATGGCGAAGTTTTCAGGCAGATGGTCACGCAGATAAAGTGCGTATATAGAAGGAATTAGCTTCCTTCTGGTCAGATCGCCGTGGGCACCGAAAATAACAAGAGAGAATGATTCAGGTTTGTTCTCTTCCATTAAACCTTCAAGAAGAGGATTCTCGATGGTGATGCTCTTTGTCATTGAACTTCCTCTTGGAAAGGGGGGCTGGACCGTGAGGCTGACGGATTGCTCAGAACCGGATGATATACCGGCTTGTATCGGCTTGTAGATAGACTGAATATCAAACTGAATATTAAAGGGTACAGGATTTTATCCAATTCTGCATGTACTCTACTTCTTGTTCTTGATGATTTGAATAGTTACCGGAGATATCAAGGACTTGCCTCGGCTTACAGACCTGCCAATTTCAGGACAGAGGACCAGGGAAGTGAAGAGATGACGCTTTTCTCTTGACATGAAAGGTCCAAATAGATATCCATATGGCATAGATTAGAGATAGTGGCAGAGCCGGTCTTGAAGCATTGCAAACCGTTTCTGCTCACTCTTCCCGCCATTAGCTGTCAATGAAATTCGGCTTAATCAATTCGCTACCATCTGTCGGTAAACTGTTGCGGGCAATAGAATTTCAGAT
>JAUIJG010000020.1 GCA_030431355.1 bacterium | reverse complement strand
AGTGGTTGCTGCTACAAGAACTAAAAGAAAGAGCGCCCCAGGGCGACCAGTAACACTACTGACAATACCAAAAGCATAGCTTTAGCTGTTCCCATAATTGAGCTCCAGAAGCCAAAAGTGGACCTCTTCTCCACTACAATAATACCTTCAGAAGCCTTACTGGCGGTATCAATACTAGATTTTAGTAAGCGGTTTTGCGGTTTCATGAACTTCTTGATTCCAGTTTCAATCTCACGAACATTGGCTATGTTCCTACCAAAATCAAAAAACTGAACCACATTTTGATTGAGGCTGAGCAATTCCATTCGGGTCTTCATTTGCCCCTCGGGTATCAAGGCTATGGATATCACTTCCTGGTTGGACCATCGCCCTACTTTCAGAGCTTGTATAACACCTTGGTCGGGATCAAGAGTGGTAACTTTGTAGCCGGGCAGCTCACGTAAAGTGTTCACACAATAATTGAACGCCAAATCACTCGGTAAATTTAGGGTAAGGAAGAGCAAAGGACTACTTCCAACTGACTTTTCTTCCTTTGAAAGACCCATGGACAATTTGATTATCGTGTCCAGGAAAGCACCTATTACGGCAACAGAAAGGGTCATGAAACAGGCGAACTTTATCTTGCCAAGCTCCTTTCCCAGAGTTTCGGGGCTGAGAACGGCGACAGCAGCCAAAATTGCCACAAAGAACAAGCCGACCAGCACGTAGTCCTGTTTATGTCTAACCGCCAAAGTTTCTTCCTCCGAAGCTAAAATTATACCGGCGCTGTCGTCACAAACTCAACCAGGTTAAACGCCTGCGGTCATTCCGTTGCGAAAAATTCAAAACCATTCCCGAACATTAGAATAAGTCTAAGTCCAGAGGTATGACGGATCTATTTGCTTCAGGGTGCTAAAATCTAGGCGCTGCCGGACCTATTCCCGCGCAGCTGTCTTCGTTCATTGTAAGATTTTTGGAGAAACTATGAGACCAGGTAAGTTCTTAAAAACCGCAGCAACAGTTCTTCTTTTAGCAGGCACAATACTTCCAAGTACCTCAGGCACTATTGCTTTGGCAGAGGAAAGTGCCAAAACAAATTCCCATGGAGATCCAAAGTCTCTAGAGTTCTGGTGGCCCCAAAGATTGGATCTAAGTGAACTCCGCAAGAATGAGACCATGGCTAATCCCCTTGGCAGGGACTTCGACTATGTTAAGGAGTTCAAGAGCCTGGACCTCAAAGCAGTGAAGAAAGACATTAATGACCTTTTGACCACTTCTCAAGCCTGGTGGCCTGCTGACTACGGCAACTATGGCCCATTCTTCATCCGCATGGCCTGGCACGCTGCAGGCACATATCGATTGGGTGATGGACGCGGTGGCGCCGATGGTGCCCAACAGCGTTTTGAACCACTCAACAGTTGGCCGGACAACGCTAACCTCGACAAGGCTAGAAGACTTCTCTGGCCGATCAAGAAAAAATATGGTCGTAAAATTTCCTGGGGAGATTTGATGGTTCTCACAGGAAATGTAGCGCTGGAAAACATGGGCGTCAAAACCTTCGGCTTCGCCGGAGGGAGAGCTGATGACTGGCAGCCGGACCTGGTTTACTGGGGTCCGGAGAAGACATGGCTGGGTGACAAGCGCTACACAGGTAAGAGAGATCTGGACAACCCGTTAGCAGCCGTTCAGATGGGACTTATATATGTTAATCCGGAAGGTCCTAACGGAAAGCCGGATCCCGCAGCTGCGGTCAAAGACATTCGCGATACCTTTGGTCGCATGGCGATGAACGACGAGGAAACTGTGGCGTTGATTGCCGGTGGTCACACCTTTGGTAAATCCCACGGTGCGGTCAAAGCCAGTTGCCTCGGACCCGACCCGGGTGCTGCACCCATTGAAGAGCAAGGCTTTGGATGGATGAACAAATGCGGTAAAGGTAATGCTGAAGACACCATGACCAGTGGTCTGGAAGGCGCATGGTCGGCAAAACCGATTAAATGGTCCAGCAGCTATCTCGATAACCTTTTCGACTACGAGTGGGAGCAAGTGAAGAGCCCTGCCGGTGCGACTCAGTGGAAGCCAAAAGACAAATCCACAGAGTCGATGGTACCCGACGCGCATGTCAAAGGGAAAAAACATCCTCCGATGATGTTCACCACTGACCTATCCCTGAAGACAGATCCTAAGTATAAAGAAATTGCCCAGCGATTTAGAAAAAATCCTGATGAATTTGAAAAAGCGTTCGCCAAAGCCTGGTTCAAATTGACCCATAGAGACATGGGACCAAAAGAACGTTACCTGGGAATAGAAGTGCCGCAAGCCGAGCTTCTCTGGCAAGATCCGGTTCCTGATGTCGACTATAAGTTGATATCGGAAAGCGATATTCAGTCCATGAAGAAGAAGATTCTTGAATCCGGCCTTTCAGTACCGGATTTGGTGAGAACAGCCTGGGCATCCGCCGCTAGTTTCCGCTCTTCCGATCTTCGTGGTGGTGCTAACGGTGCACGTATCAGCCTGGCTCCCCAGAAAGACTGGGCGGCAAACGACCCGGCAGAGCTAGCAAAAGTTCTTAAGAAGTTGGAGGAAGTACGCAAGGAATTCAACGGTGAACTGAAAGACGGCAAACAGATCTCGCTTGCCGACACCATAGTTTTAGCAGGGGCTGCAGCCATAGAGAAGGCTGCGCAAGATGCTGGTCATAAGGGCGTGAAAGTACCTTTCAAACCAGGTCGTGCCGATGCCACCCAGGAGAAGACCGATGTGGAATCGTTCAAAGCTCTAGAACCTAAGGCCGATGGTTTCCGCAACTACTTCACAAAAGCTGCATTGCAAAAACCGACCGAAATGCTTGTTGATAGAGCCAGTATGCTCAATCTCACGGTGCCTGAAATGACTGTCCTGGTCGGCGGCATGAGAGCCCTCGATGCCAACAGCGGAAAAGCTAAACACGGTGTCTTCACCGATCGCCCTGGCTCTTTGAGCAACGACTTCTTCGTCAACCTGTTGGATATGTCCACCAAATGGAAAAAGTCCGATGGCGCGGATGGAGTTTATGAAGGGCTCGATAGAAAGTCCGGCGATAAGAAGTGGACTGCCACTTCTGTGGACCTAATCTTCGGCTCTAACTCCGAACTGAGAGCGGTGGCAGAAGTATACGCAGCCGATGATGCTAAAGAGAAGTTCGTCAAAGACTTCATCTCAGCCTGGACAAAGGTAATGAATCTTGACCGTTACGAAAACGGTCAGAAGATCTAACGAAAAAAGAGTTACTCTGAAATTCACCTCCTGAAAAAAAGACAACCAAGATCCGGGCAAACCCTATTGCGCCCCAATTGCCTTGTCTCTATTATCATCCAGGAGGTGAATTTCTCTATGAAATGGATAATCCCACTGGCACTATTTTCAATAGTTATGTTTCTCACTTCAGGTCTTTTAGCAAAGGATGAAGGATACAAAGTAGTCTTAGAGCCTGGCGAATATGAAGCCGGAATAAAAATCGAAAAGAGCTTACCCGGGGATCTCGATGGTCTTAGAGAAGAGCTGAAAACCATGGACATGCGCTTGAGCGGCATCTGTCGCTCCGATAGCAGTCCAGATCTCGAAGACATCAAAAAAAGACTGATTGTCTATAAATACGGAAATGCAGGAGACAAGGGCATAGAGAGCTTGATCGCTCTCTTAAAGGAGAAGAATACCAAACTCCGAAGAAATGCTTCTCTCGTATTTTCTCGATTGGCAGACAGACCGGAAGTGGCGAAAAATCTCGACTTGAAGAAAGCCGGTCCAGCACTTGCGGAAGCGACAAAGGATAAAGACTTCGAAACTCGAGCGTTTGCCTGGCAAGCCCTCGAGTTGATTGATCATAACCTGGCGGAAAAACATAGAGTGGAAGGACTTGGCAAAGAACCGGAAAGAGAGTGAACAAAGTCAGTATTTGATCACGTTCCGCCTGGAATCAGCCGTTATACCAAGGCTACTGAGAACACATTCTGTGACTATCTTATTACCCAGTGAATTAGGATGGACACCATCTACGGTGAGCAAATAATCTTTAGCATCACAGGTATTTCGATAAGCGGTAAAAATCTCCAGGTATGCTTTTCTTACATCCGCCACCGGCACAGCCTTCTCCTCAGCCAGCTTCCTCAGGGCCTGACAATATTCATCCAGTTTCATATCCATGGGATTCTTTGCGTCTTCAAAAATAGTCGGCGGTGTCACGACAATAACTCTTCGCTTAGCCCCTTGAGCCAAATCAATCATCTGAGCCATGCTCTTCAAATAGTCGGGAAGTGAAGTCCCACGAGGCCCGTCGCCGTCCGGGTATTGATTTGAGAAGCCATGACCGACGTCGTTGGTGCCGGCAAAGATGATAATCAGCTGTGCACCGGTATCGATGGCATCCTCCTGAAATCGAGCCAACATCTCATGGGAATGTTCACCGCTGATGCCTTTGTTCAAAACAGTAAATTTGGAGTCAGGAAAGAGAACTGCTAAATACTGACTCAACCGGGAAGGATAGCCGGTTCCATCGCCATTTGAATAGGTGATGCTGTCACCAACGCAGGAGATTGTATCGACTTCCTTGAGCAGGGGAGGAAGATCCTGAACCGGATCTTTAGCTTCAATCAAATGAGGAGAGAAGAAATCAGAATAGGTATTGCTTTTCATAGATTGCCTCACCAGGATCGCAGCCAGTATCATAAGTGATACTACAGAGATAAGCCCCCAATATTTGGAAAAGGTCTTCAAAAGCCTTCCTAGCCTTCTTGATACTGGTTCTGTACTTTGTTCAGGAATCTTGTGATGCTGTTCTGGAAGAGCAATTCTACCGTGCCGGTAGGACCGTTTCTTTGTTTGGCTACAATAATTTCGGCTTCGCCCCGTTGTTCACTCTCGGGGTTATAGTACTCGTCTCTGTAGATAAACATAACAAGGTCGGCATCTTGCTCGATTGAGCCGGATTCTCTCAAGTCAGAGAGCATCGGTCTTTTGTTCTGTCTAGCTTCCACAGCCCTGGAGAGCTGGGATAGAGCGATAACAGGTACCTCAATCTCTCTAGCCAGTGTCTTCAAGCTTCGTGAGATCTCCGAAACTTCCTGCACCCTGTTATCGGTCTGCTTTCGTCCATGCATGAGCTGAATGTAGTCGATGATTACCATTCCAAGACCGTTGTTCTCGGCCTTTAGACGACGGCACTTAGCACGAATTTCCAGAGAATTGACTAGAGCTGAGTCATCGATATAAATTGGCGCTTCTCCCAGCCTACCCATGGCAGCAGCAAGCTTTGTCCAATCGGTGGTATGCATATGACCGGTACGGAGCCTGTTGGCATCAATCTGAGCCTCGGCGCAAAGCATCCGCATTACCAGAGACTCTTTGGACATCTCAAGACTGAATATAGCGACCGGAGTGTTTTTCTCCACCGCCGCATACTGAGCCAGGTTTAGCACGAAAGCGGTTTTACCCATTGAAGGTCTGGCAGCAAGAATCACCAGGTCTGATGGCTGAAAGCCGGAAGTCATGGCATCCAGGTCGTAGAAACCGGATGGCACTCCGGCCAGCGCATCCCTGTTTTCATAACGCTCTTCGATCCTCTGGAAAGAGTCCTCAACGATATGTTTGACATGAACCAGGGACTGCATCTCCCTTTTTTGCGCCAGGGTGAAGATCATGTGCTCGGCACGGTCCAGGGCGACCTCGGCGTCCGTCTCTTCATAACAAGAGCCGACGATTTCGGTACCGGCCTTAATAAGCATGCGAAGCAATGCCTTTTCCTGCACTACCTTTCCGTAGTACTCCAGGTTGGCAGTGGTGGCAACGGATAGGGAAAGGTCGGTTATGTATTGTTTTCCGCCGACTCCTTCCAGCTTCCCGTCATCTTTCAAAAACTGCGAGACGGTGACAATATCTATAGGCTCGTTATCCTCGTAAAGATCAAGCATGGCCGCATAAATTACTTGATGCGCCTTACGATAGAAAAACTCCGGCTCCAGCAGATCAACAACTCTGGAAATTCCGTCACCACTAACCAGAAGGGCGCCCAAAACAGCTTGCTCCGCCTCCAGAGACTGGGGTGGCAAGCGTTCCAGGGTGGTGTCAGAAAGGGTTAGATCCGTGCTCATCTTCTATTGGACTAAGTTCAGTGCAAGAGCCATATTTGGCTGTTCACCTGATAACGTAACTGCTATGACGTACCTACAAGACAAAAAGTTCAATTCAAAATCTCACCAGGTTCCGTACCCGGAAAAGAATGAACAGTTTGTCCCCTCTTCGTTTCCCAGTAAAAGGAGACGAGGAGTATATCCAAGAGATATACGCAAGGAGAGTCATCACTAGAATACAGCTAATTAGAGCCTACAGGGAAGAGAATACTCTAATTAATGAATAGAAGTTTTAGTCATCTTCCAGGGATGAAGTGTCTCCTGTCGGCAGGCCGAGCTCCCAGGCTTTAAGCAGCCGGCGCATTATTTTGCCCGACCTGGTTTTAGGTAGGCTCTCTTTCACCTCTATCTCTCTGGGATAAGCATGGGCGCTAAGCTGGTTTTTGGTATGGAGACGAATATCTTCAAGAAGCTCCTCCGACTCTTTCACACCATTGGCGAGAACTATAAAAGCTTTGATTATCTCGCCGCGCTCTTTGTCCGGCTTACCGATAACACCGGCCTCGGCCACGGCTTTATGCTCAACCAGAGCCGACTCAACCTCGAACGGTCCGACCCTGTGACCGGCTGTATTGATCACATCATCAGCTCTACCGACAAACCAGAAATAGCCTTCTTCGTCCTTCCAGGCGTTGTCGCCGGAAAAATACCAGCCCGGGATTTTGAAGTATTCTTCGAATTTTTCGCGGTTGCGCCAAATATGCCTGAGCATTGAAGGCCAACCAGGCTTGACCACGAGTCGACCCAGCTCTCCGGGAGCAAGTTCCTCCCCATCGTCATTGACCACGGAAGCATAGACACCAGGCAGCGGTTTACCCATGGAGCCTGGCTTAAGAGGCATACAGGGTAGGTTGGCAATCAACTGCATGCCGGTCTCCGTCTGCCACCAGTTATCGTGGATTGGCAGCCCGTAAACCTTCATTCCCCAGCGGACAACTTCAGGGTTCAAGGGTTCGCCGACGCTGAGTATATGTCGCAGACTCTCCAGGCTATGGCGATAAACCGAATCTTCTCCGGCTTTCATAAGCATTCTAAGAGCGGTGGGAGCCGTATACCAGACAGACACTTTCAAACGGTCTATAACTTCATACCAGCTGTCTGCGTCAAATCGCCCTTCATAACTGACGACGGAAATTCCATTGGACCAGGGGCCGAAGATACCGTAGACAGTACCAGTTACCCAGCCAGGATCAGCCGTACACCAATAAATATCATCTTCTTTCAGGTCCAGCACCCACTGGGTAGTCATATGATGACCGATGATGTCGTTGTGGACATGCACAACCCCTTTTGGTTTTCCGGTTGTTCCAGAGGTATAAAGAAGATAGAGCGGATCTTCGGGATCCATACGCTCGCATTCCAGTCTATCGCTGGACTCTTCCATCATTTTTTCGTAGCTAAACTCGCGGTCTTTCAAATCCTTATCGTCACCGCCAACCACGATCACGTATTCAAGGTTGGGCAGCTCTTTGAAGATCTCATCTACCTTAGGCTTCAAGGCGGGATTGGTGATAATCACCTTTGCTTCTGAATCCTCAAGCCTGTCCTTAAGAGCATCGGGACCAAAGGCGGAGAAGAGCGGTCCGGCGATGGCACCGATCTTGGCAATGGCCACGGTGCTGATATAAAGCTCAGGTACCCGAGGAAGGAAGACAAAAACACGATCGCCTTTTTCCACACCCAGGCTTTTGAGGGCATTGCCTACTTTATTAGACTGTTCATAAACATCTTGAAAGGTCAGTTTAGAAAGCTTGTTGTCTGCACCGATAGCGTAAAGGGCCACTTTGTTTCTTCGACCATCGGTCAGGTGACGATCCACTGCATTATAAGCAGCGTTGATGGTTCCACCGGTAAACCAGTCCACCTGGTCTTTGACCTTATCCCAGTCGAAGGTAGCGTAGGTTTTTTCATACTCAGTCAGATTGGGATTAACAGGAAATTTCTTGATTACTTCTTTTCGACCGACCTGGGGAGCGGTTCCACTCTTTTCCTCCAGTGCAACCGGCTTCTTGCTGGGTTTACCTTCGGACTTCTCAACACGATTGGCGACTTTCATCAATACCTCCAGTGGCACAGCTAACGTGGAAGGGCTTACGCCCAGGTCTCCTTGACAAGAATCATGCTTGTCGCGGCTATATAGTAACCGGTTTTATTCCAAGGATTCCAAATATCAGCTCCCCTTGGTCAATATTAAGGTAGCGGGTAGAATATAAACGTCGGCTCCTTTAGAAAGGGTGAAAAATGAGTGCCACCTATACGGAATACAAAAACTCCGCGGAAACAGCAGAAAGAAACAAAGACCATAGCGAAGCCCAGAGAATGTGGCACAAAGCCCTGGAAGAAGCGAGAGGTTTCGGCAAAGATGATGGTCGCTACTGCTTCTGTTTAGAGAGTATCGCCCACCTGTATTTCGAGCAAGATCACTGCGACCGAGCCGAGGGACTATATCAAGAAGCGCTGGACCTAAGGAAAGCTCATGACATCAGCAACGAAAAGGACCTTGCCACGGCGATGGCTAATTTAGCCACCGTTCAGTTCAAATCCGGTCATTATGATGAGGCGGAAAAGAACTATTCCGATGCTCTCACCATAGTGGAAAAGGAAAACGGCGCATCCAGCAAAGAAGTTGCCAGCATTACCTACCAGATAGGGATGATTTATCACAAACAGAAAAAGTATCCCCAGGCCGAGGACTTTTACAAGAAGGCTCTCGATATCAAAAATAAAGTCTTCGGACCCAATCACGTGGAGCTTATCCACATTCTTCGAAACTACGCCAATCTTCTAAAGAACACTGGACGTGAATCTACAGCAGATCAGATGTATCAGTTTGCAGAATCAATCGAGAAAAAGAACGCCTGACTCATAGAAAGCGTATTACTCGGATATGTCGATAGCTGTCGAAATATCGATGAATATTTCCATGCTTCCAGATCCCGTCGTTCCAATCGTTTGTATAAACTCTTCCAGGAGAGCCGATTATGCCGCAATGGGCTTTTGGCCCGATGTTACCTTGCGGCAGAGGATTCATAAAAGCAACTAAAACATCTCCCGGTCTGGCCACTTTAGAAAGCCGTTGGTCATCAATTGGCGCGTCACCACCGGACTTAATGACAAACTCTTGCACCTTGCCTTTCCCTTTGAGTATCTGACCCCTCATATATTTGGTGGCAGCGGAGTGAACATAGTCAATGCCCGCCAAATTGAGAACATTACTTACCGAAGCGGCGCAACCCAATCCACCGGACCGAAGTCCATAGCCTTTTTTCCACATCTTCTTGCCCACCGAAGTGGAAGCAGCCTGCACGATTTTATTAGCGGTCTTAGATGAGCGAACTTCCGTCTGCTGACCTAGTGCCGCATTAGCCATTACCAACGGCACGGCGACGAGACAAAGTAGCGAGGTCCTGAATTTTAATAGCAAGATGATTCTCCTGTTTTCTTCATTCAACCAGAAAAAAATTTTCTTTAGGAGAATTCGCTATTTTTGCACCACTTTGCTAGCGCCAGAGCATGAACTGCAAGGCCACTACCACGATGGTAAGGATAATCAAAACCCAACCACAGAGTCGGAAAGTTTTATTGGCATTGTTATCAGGAGACTGCCCCGGAGCGAGCATTAACGAACGCAAGAAAAGAAAGAAGCCGAGGAATCCAAGCACTATGGGCAGGGACCTGTGAATCAGAGGCAGGGGAACCTGAGGCAGTTTCGAGATCCACACTTTGGTCGGCTTATCCACTCTGTAAAGCCTTGGTTGCTCCTTGAAGGTGATATCGTTGCCGTCGTCCACTCCGCCCTTAAATCCTACAAATAGTTTTTCACCAGGTTTCGAACTGGTGAAAAACTGACCATGACGATTAACGGCACGCATGTAGAAAGCTACCGCTTTCATATTATTGCTGCCTGTCTCGTTCTCCATCTGAATATAGCCGATGATTCTGCCCTTTTCCAGGGCACCGTCTCCGGTGATGCTCTGTCCTGTTTTGACCATCTCTTGTAGAGTGCGGCCCTGTATTTGTGAAAATCGAACAAAGTTGATTTTCATCTCTTCTTTGACGCTGGTAAAAGGATTTGTGTAGGCAAAAACGCCTTTGGGAATCTTGACCAACTCGCTGGGATAGCTTCCGGTGCGCTGATACCAGATAGAGACGGTCTGTTTCATTTTCTCCAGCTCCTGAAGAACCTTGAAGTCAGGGGATTGGCTGGAATAAAGAACCACTCCCTGCTCATCTTCCAGTCCCTCAGGAATCTCCTTGAACCAGTGCTGACGCTCCAGCAAGGAATCCACCGACTGTAATGCCATCGTCGATGGATTGCTATCGTAAAAGTTATAAGGAACTTTGATACCAAGGGCATCATGGTGAAGTGTGCAAGAACCTGAACCGTCCAGGGTCAATCTCCTTCCTCTGTCCGGAGTCACATAGCTATGCGCCTCTTTAGCCAGACTGGCCGTAGATTCAATAGCTTTTGGAACAAGAGCCGGGCCCTTTTGCTCAGTGTGGGTGAAGAAGAAATAGCCTGCCACTCCAACAATCAAAAGGGCCAAACCGGATATCAAATACTCTTTAAAGGAGCGAACGATAGATACGATTCCTTCACTCTTGGAAGCTGCTGTTCTGGCTGCTCTGAGTTTCTGGGAGCGTTCTTCAACCTGGGTCTCTTCATCCTCATAATCAGGATCAAACTCCTCATCTTCCATGTCGCGGTAAGAGTCTTCACTACTCTTGTCTTTACCGACACTCTTGTCAAAGCTGGCAATAACGTCTGCCCCGTGCCAAGCTCCCGACATTTTGATTGGATCCGGTGGCAGTTTATCCGGCGGAGTCAGACTTGTCACCCTGGAAGCGAGATGATCAAGATAAGGGTCATTGCTGGGGTCACTTTTGCGACTCTCGAAACCAAGATCCTCGCTGTACATCGCGTCCTCGCCAGGAATAGCGGGAATAGGACCTACAGAGTTCACCGGCACTTGCTGCATATGCTCAGGACTTTGTTCCGGTATTGCCTGCGGTGACGCTGGCTGTTGAGCCCAGGGAGGTGGACTATTCTCAAAACTTTGAGGAGGCACTACTCCGGGGGGAACCGAGGGTAGATTGCCGGAATCGACCGGGACATTACTACCGGCTGGAGGAAAAGGTGCTTGCCCAGCTGCTGGATAGTTGCTCGAAGGTCCAGGCGGAGGACTAGATGGCGGCATCGCCGGCATTGATGGAGGCGCCGGAGGAGCTTGACGCTGGCTGGAGCCTGGAAAAGTACCGGGGATCTGAGGAGCGGAGGCCACTTGAGGAGGGGCGGAAGAGGGAACAGGAGGAGGAGGCTGAGGAGGCGCCGTAGGAGGGGACGGTGGCAGTCCACCGGCACCAAATGTGCCACTACCAGGGAATGGGCCGAAAGAACCGTGACTAGAATTAGCATTGCCTTTTCCTGCCATTTCAAAGGCGGCAGGATCTGCCGCCCGATCTGGCACTTCAATGTTCATGCCCTGATTTTGACTGTCAATAGAATTTATAGAATGCGGGAAACCTGGCTCTTGAGCTACTCCAGGGATCGGTATGCCTGAGTTCTCCGAAATAGCCTGAACAGCCTCCTGTTTTCCTGATTGGCTGCTCTCTCTCCAGGCATCCGCCGCTCGCTTGTTTTCATCTATACGAGCAATAATCAGCTCATAGCCCTCTCTGGAGGATTTGAACAGAGGGTCATTAGCTCCCCTGGAAGCCTCAATAATTGGAAGTAGAGTCTCATAGGTCTTGCGCGATTCTTGAAAGCTGCCGATCATTTCCTGGGTTCTGGCAATCTTCAGCATCAGGTTGAGCATATCCGGATGGGATAGACCGAGAATCTTGTCTCCTATGGTAAGAAGCCTCTGATAAAGGGGCAGAGAATCCCTGAACTGATTGAGGGCATGATGACAATCACCGAGACGTTGCAGCGGATAGGCAAGCTCCGGATGGGATGGTCCATGCCTCGTCTCCAGGGCTGCCAGGACATTTTGATAAATGCCCAGGGCTTCATCGAAACGACGCTGATTAAAGAGGGCTTCTGCATTGGAGAAGGCCGCATCAATATTGGTCTGGCTTGGGTCTGGGTATGGAGAACTCATTCAAGAAGCTCGCTGTTACGGAGCCAGGGGTTTTCACTAACACATACTTAAATACTATTACTTTATACACAGATTGAAAGGATCATATTCCGTACATGATAATCTGGGTCTGTTCCAATCAAACGGAGAACGAAAAATCATGGTAAACAAGCTAGATTGGGTATATCATCGCCCGGGTTGAACGTCTTGTAAAAAAGCGCAAGAGTTTCTTGATCGCAAAAACATCCTGACCACTGAGACCGTTAACGCCAAAAAAGAACGGCTGGGTGCTAAAGACGCGGTGGACCTCACCAGTTCAATTGAAGACCTCTATGTCAGTAAGGGCAAGAAAGTAGTTCATCTTGACCTGAGCAAGGAAAAACCGACGGATGAAGAACTGACGAAACTTCTCTTAGGTCCCACGGGTAATTTGCGTGCTCCAACTATTAAAGTCGGAAAGATCCTTCTGGTCGGCTTCAATGTCGAAGCCTATGAAGAGGTATTGAAAAACTAGAAGAATTAACGATTCTCACCGGTTTTTAGAACCTCAGATAAATTAGAGTCTAATCTGACTATACCCGGGCTTTTCACTAGAAGAGCCCGGGGTATTTTTTGCCCCTCTGGCCTGTTCCCCATGAACAGATTGAGAAAATCCAGAGTAAGCTCGGTCAGACAGAGGCGCTGTCCACTCTTCCTAATATAATCACTGGCGATACCAAAGCTTTTACCGGATCCACAGGAAAAATCAAAGTGATTGCAATTGGCGATGCATGCCAGAACCCTCGGACGGGAAGAGCTAGCTCTCTCGTAATTGTACCGGCGGTCCTGTCTGTCCGGGAACAACTTCTCATTCTCTCCATATTGAAACAGCAAAGGCGACTTGATCAAAGCCAGATCATTTTTTGAAGCCACCTTAAAAACAAACGGATTTGATGGTCCAGATAATGCCACGGTGGCTGCCACCGGCACCGGACTTCGATACTTTGGAGCCGCGCCTGCGACCAGCAAAGCAGTCCAGGCCCCCATTGAGTGTCCGACCAGACCAATCTTATCCGTTTCAAGATGATTAAATAGGAAAGATTCTTTTTCAGAATCCATGGCGATTGTGCTCTTTATCGCAGCCAATAACTGCTTTGGTCTGTAGGCATACTTCTTGCGTCCCGAGGCAGCCTCTTTGTTCAGACCACTTTCAACAAGCGAATTGATAAAAGCCCAGATATTCTTGAGGTTCTCCTTCGAGTCGACCACGGGTCGATCTATCCTGGAGGCAAAAGCCTGGTCACTAAAATCAGGCGCCACCACAACATATCCATTTCGAGCCAGAGCTTCGCAGAGAAAAAACGAACTGAGTCCGCTGCCGGAAGCACCATGGACATAAAATACCAGGGGAAACTTGCCCGCTGACACGGTACCATCCAATGCAAGCTTCGAAGTTACAGGGTTCTCTCCAAGGATATAGGAGAAGTTCTCCTCTTTCTCAGTTGTTGGATACCAATATGCGACAGCGGGTGAGTGAGCAGACTTGACCACCCTATATCCGACATTGCTACCTGTTAGCAAACGCTCCCCTTTTTTCGAATCCGGCACCAAAGGTGGTGTCGCTATAATTTTGGAGTCCTTCGAGACTTTCTCAGCGGTTTTAGAAAAAGCGGGAAAAGTTCCAATACAGGCAGTAAAAATGAGAAGTAAGACTACCGCTAGTAAAGACTTGAACTTGAAACCTGACAGCATGGCAGGCACTCTCCTTGGGGGTTGAAAAAGAAAAGCCGACTCGAAAGTCGGCTAAAAGACTGAGTTTAGCGAATCAAAGAAGATCGCTTAGAGGTCTTCAAAGTGGGCATCATCGGTGAGATAGCCTATCACGAGACCGACAATCGCGCCAAAAGCCATGCCCCACAAACCGCCGCTGTAAAAGTCACAGTAGGGAACAACTGATATGGGCTTGGGCCAGACGTTGATGATCTCAAAAGACGCTCCGGTCAACACCCCTCCCAGAATCGCCATGACAATCATTGTCTGGGTCGGATACATGCTCAGGTGTTTCTTCTCTTTCTTAGCCATTACTAACCTCGGTGGGTTTTCCTACTAACTATCTGAAATTTACTTTGCGCTACTTATCAAGGGGCGATAGAGCGCTCGAATTAGAGACAAAGAATACCACACCGAAATTTCAAGTTTCCTTAGTGTGAACTATAAGTTTATGACCGAAAGAGGCCGGTCTTCAAACTGGTCAGCAAGCCGATCCATCCAAAAGATATCTAATGAATAAGCATCCCGATACCGGCTACGGTTTTGCAATCCTTGATTTTGCCGGACTTCACCTGCTCCCATGCGTCTTCAAGAGATAGGACCACAACTTCCGTCTCCTCGTCCATATCCAGGTCCTTGCCCTCAAACTGCAATTCCGCTGCTTTATAAAGGTAGAGAATTTCGGTGCAAAAGCCGGGAGCAGAAAAGAGTTCAGTCATGGTCCTCCATTGAGAGGCCACATAACCGGTCTCCTCTTTTAGCTCTCTAACCGCCGCAAGTTTGGGGTCTTCACCTTTTTCAATCCGTCCTGCAGGCAGCTCTAGAATCGTTTCATCCAGCGAATATCGATATTGTTCAATCAGAATAATACTGTCTGGCTCCGGCTGGGCAGCTATAACGACCCCCCCGTTGTGCTCCACCACTTCACGCTCAACCTCTGTTCCATCTTCCGAACGAAGACGATCGAGCCGGAGATTGAATATGAACCCTTCATATAGCTTCTTTGTCTCGAATCGGTCTTTCCTGGTAAATAACACTCTTTTTCTCCGAAGTAGATGCCTGAATAAAAACCTTGCCTGACAAGGTGATTACAGAGTAGGCAAAGTCTCTATACTTTGCCCACAGAGATCCTTTATGATCTCATGTTCCTGCTATGGGCTGAATTCCTCGAAACCGGCAGGCAATCAAACGTAATGGATTATTCGGCAGCAGTTGAATATATAGAAAGCCTCGGTCCGGCAAAAGAGAAACCTAGCCTGAAACGGATAGCTTGTTTTCTTAACGAGTTGGGCGATCCTCAGAACAAACTGAAAACCTTCCACGTGGGAGGCACAAACGGAAAAGGCTCCACCGCCACCACGCTGGATGCGCTACTTAGAGCACTTGGCTACAAAGTCGGTCGCTTCACAGGGCCCCATATATTCTCCTGGAAAGAGCGAATCTCCCTCAACGGAGAGACAATATCCCCTGATGAATTCGGGCGACTAGTCGACCGGGTGCGAGTTGATGCCGAGAGCTTCGCCTCGCGCCATGGGGAGTTGGGACCATTGAGCTGGTTTGAATTTCTCACGGCCATGGCTTTCTATAAATTTGTCGAGGCGGAGGTGGACTTCGCCGTGCTGGAGGTAGGTCTCGGAGGCAGATTCGATGCTACCAACGCTGCAGACAACGTGTTAGGAACAGTTATCACCAATATAGACCTCGAACATACTCAAATCCTCGGCGACTCCGTGGAAAAAATTGCTTTTGAAAAAGCTGGGATTATGAAAGCCGGAGTGCCGGTGGTTACCGACGCAAGTGCCGAAGCCCTTACAGAGCTGAAAAGACAGGCGTCCCTAAAAAAAACGAATTTAGTTGAAAGAGAAGCCTTCCTCAAGGAAATAGACAGCTCGTCGGGGGAAATCTGTCCGGTCCTGAAAAACAGAGAAGCGCTCATGGAGAATCTTGCTCTAACCGGACCACACCAGAGAATAAATACCGAGCTGGCTCTAATCAGCCTCTCCCTGGCAGGTTTCTTCAAGAATCTGCGGGCCGAAGAGGACGGATTTCAGAGAATGAAAAATGCTTTATCAGAATTGTTCTGGCCCGGACGATTTCAAATTGAAGCAGAGAAACGAATCATCATGGATGTGGCCCATAATCCAGCCTCGGCAGAGGTGCTGCGCTCCACCCTGGACCAATTCCGAAAGCCTGAGACAGACTACACTTTCGTTATCGGCATTTATCGCTCAAAGGATCTGAATGGCTTTTTACAGTCCTTGCTCAGGGAAGGAGACCGGGTGATTGCCTGCGATCTTAATACCAGAAGAAAGTTCCACACTTCAAAAGAGATTAGCGATGCCATCAAGAAACTGCCCGTGACCGTGGATATCAAAGAAGCCAGGAGTGTTCAAAAAGGATTGGAGAAAGCTTTGAGATTGAAAGAACCAGGCTCCTACCTGGTTGCGACCGGATCTTTCGACACTGTTCGCTCCACCATGACCTACCTGGGATGGCATCCGGACACGGTTTCAGCCTCCGGCAAAGTGCAGCTGAAAAGCTCCATTCCGGTCAAATAGTTAAGCCAATTCATTACTGACAACCCTGATAATCTACATTAGTTCTTCTTTTGCGGTTAAAATCGCATAGTTAACTATGAAAAGGCTAGAAGACTTTGACTGAATACAAAGTTTCCCGAACTAATCTGCAAAAGAGTATCCACGGCTCGGTCCGTCATCAAGGCTTACCGGTCTCAGGAATAAAAATCCAACTATATAGCCAGCACGAAGCAGAGTCCATGTCAGGACAAAGTCCCACCGATTCTCCGGTGGCGGAAGAAATTTCAGGTCCTCGTGGAGAGTACGAGTTTTACGCCCAGCCCGGAACCTACAGCATCCAGGTCATTCCAAGAAGCGATAGCCGGTTATTGAAACAAAGTATCTTTAATATTCAGGTCGACAGATCCGGCACTAACTACGATATCAGCCTTATACCCGGAAATATTTTGAGTGGCGTGGTTCGCACCAAATCCGGTGACCCTGTTAGAAGCGGAGAAGTATTCGCTCTGGGAATTGAGCCGACTCCCTACTGGAGCACCAGCAAAATTGACAGAAACGGTCGCTATAGCCTGGTTTTACCCCGGGGCAAATTTCATCTTGGCTCCCGTTCTTCATCCTCCGGTATTTTCGGAAACGAAGAGAAAAATGGACTGAGCGCCCAAGCCGGTCATGGAAGCTATTATCTGAGTAAACAGATTCAGAGCGTCGACCTGTATAGAGACCAGAGCTTCGACATAGAGTTACCTGAGATGGTGCGCTACAGAGGCGAACTGGTTGACCCCCTGGGCAACGCCGTTGCCGGTGCGCGCCTCCTCTTTACCCCGAAAGATGTTGAAGAGTCTCCGGTGCTAAGCGAGCTTGATTTTTCCTCCAGTTGCATGACCGACGCCGCGGGGAAGTTTGAGATCCTTCTGGAATCCGGAATTTTTGATCTTGATGTGGTGCCACGTCAGGATTCCAAACAGTTCGGTTTCTCCGAAGCTGATATAAAAATTGACTCTCCCCAGCAGAGAAAGTTCACCCTGGAGGAAGGCCACAAGCTATCCGGTCGTGTTCTTTTCAAAGATGAGCCTTTACCCGACTGCCTGGTCCGCATCCACTCCCATGAAAATGACAGAGAGTTCATAGCCGAATCGAATCAAAACGGTGAATTTGCCGCCAGTATCCCTCCGGGGGTCTATACCATTCTGGTCTCATCAGGAGCGAAAAAAGGGAAGATAAATCAGAACGAAGACAGCTCCGAATCCGCCGAGATTGCCCCCTGGACCAAAGAGATAGTGGTCGGCGGCGACACCCACGTGGGCATCAAGCTGAAGTCGGGAATAGACCTGACCGGCTGCATCAAAGATGATTCCGGCAGGCCAAAAGCTGGAATTAGGGTGTCTGTATTCTCCTCGACCAAAAACAACCAGGAAGGTCTGAACGAAGAGAACCTGGGACGTTCCATGGCCCACACAAATACCGACACCCAGGGCAATTTCAGCTTTTCATTGATCAAAGGCAAATACTGGCTTGTGGTACATCGCGATTTCGAAAGCGCTCGCCAGGTCGATATCTCCGACCAGCAACGCCATGTCGATATAAGCTGGCATGGCTGGTGCCAGGTAAGATTTAAAGTCGAGGGAGAGGAAGGGGAAGGTATTCCCCGCTGCAAAGTAAGCTACGAACCTTACAAGGTTAATGGAGAATCCCCGTCTAATAATAATTCGTCGGAGCCGGTGGAGCATCCCTCAGGTTATGTAATCACCGATAGGGATGGAATTTGTAAATTGACAATCCCCTCGGGCATCTACACTTTTCGCTTCGGTCCTCCTCTAGCGGGCTCCTATGCCGAGAAAGAGATTCGTCAGCTCTCCGTGATAGCCGACTCAAATCGAAAAATTGCCCTGGCTCGCAAAAATTGAAACCACAAGTTTTGAAATGAATTTGCCCTTCCATGCTCTACCAGTTCAAACTCTGTGGGTATAATCATAAGTGGAGGCTCATCCATTTTAATTACTTACTACAGTTTGGATTCGAGAAGTGAGCGAGCAAGCACACAAGCGAAAGAGACCAAAAGTACCCACCAGCCCCTGGGACATATTAATCGCCTCGGTCGAACAGATCATGGACAAAGGCGACTGGAAAGAAGCTGAAAAGCTGGCTTTAGCAGCCCTTGAAGAGGCGGAGTGTTTCGAGCCGGATGATAGAAGGCTTGGTATCACCCTGGAGTTGATGTCTGAAATTTATTACGTTACCAGGGAGTACAATCGAGGCGCGCCGGTGGTTCGACGTCTTCTTCAGATGTACATCCGCTGCCTCGGTCCGGATCACATAGACACCGGCACTGTCACCCACAATGCTGCCATGCTCTACCATTCCTGGGGCAAGCATATCGAAGCTGAACCATTCTATGTTCAAGCTCTAAGAATCAAGAAAAACAGACTGGGTCGAGCCCATCCCCAGGTCATGACCCTTTTGGGCCACTATATTCAGCTCCTCTATCAGACCGATCGGGTCAAGGAGGCAGAAGAATTGAAATCCACCGCCATTGCAGTGTCCTCCGGGAAATTTACCCGCTCGGGCCAGTGGAAAGCAGTTCCTCCTCCGGCGGAAGATTCGACCCTTTATACAAATAAGTAAGGGCTTCTATATTGAATGTGAAAAGACCCGTCTATCAAATAGACCGGGTCCTTTTCTTTACCCCTCATGACCAAAATCAAGGCAAAAGTATAAATTAGGCTGAGACTGGATGAGCCTGGGCGACGCCGCCACCAGCCCAACTCGGGCCATCTTCTTTCCGGTTTTCAGGCCGGGGAAAGAGATTTAGCTCTCGCTTCTCGGAATTCTCCCACTTCGAGGCGACCATGCCTTTTTTGTAGAGTTTCTGATGGGTGGAGAAGAAGCAGTATTTAGCCAGAGAACTGTCTGTTTTGGCGGCTATCTCCTTTTGCAGCTCTTCTTTTGTTTCGTCGTCCCTTGCCACCAGAAGGATCATCTCCACTCCGGCACCCTTGATTGCAGACTCAAGGTTGTTCAGCTTCTCAGGGTTGTTGGCGATACCGATATCATAAGCAATACCATTGCAAGTAAATGAGACTTTGGCATCGATTCCGTGATCGGCTTTCTCTTTCTCGCTACATGTGGTCCATTTGAAATCGGAGATTTTTTCATTTTTCTGGGATATCAGATAGAGCATTCTCAGATTTGCCACTTCAAGATGATGACGCTGCCATTCGGCGTCGAAACGATCCACTTCATCATGCTCGATACCCGTGGCGGATTTAGCCACATCGGAGAGAAGATATACTAGTGGCTTGGTGGGAGTTGTCCACCAGGGCAACTTGGTACCATGCCTGTGGCAGAGCAAATAATCGAGATAAAAAAGCTTTCTCAAACGGTCTCTTATCAAAACCGGCTTATTCTCATCGGCTATGAACCAGGATATATGTTTTTCGAGCAGTACCTGATGCTCGTTTATCAGATTGAAGATCAAGTGATCTCGGTCGTTTAATTGAATCGCCATTACAGTGCCTTTTTCCTTTAAAATTCTTTTCTTGGTCAAAATCGGGTGTTGTAGTGAATGAGGTCAGTGTTTTCCGAATATGTACTTATAAAGCGCGTCCGAATCGAATCGTTTATGTACTCGGTATTTCCCTCTTAAAGAATCGTCCATGTGCTCAAGACTCTGTCTCATTCGCTTGATACCCTTGGCTCTACTTGCGATCATTTCGAGTTGATCTTCTAATTCATCAATCGTCTGGGCAGGGGCTCTAGCCCTGGTCAGATCTTCATAAATCTGGGCCGAATCGTTGTAATAGTCCGCCAACAACTTTCCGTACTCTGCAAGATCATCGCTGCCCTCCGGTACCTGCAGTTGCTGGAGCTTACCGGCTATTCGGCGGTACTTGTAAGCAACACCTTTAGCTGTTTTGGTCCATTCTTGAACCCTCTCCACTTCTTGATTGAAATCTCTTCTTAGAACGATGTTCTCTTTCTCGGACTTTTCGTAAGCGACCACAATTTGATCGACCGCCTCGAACCAGCGTTTGGCAGGACTATCTTCCGACTGGAAGGCATAAGCACCGGCAGCGGCTACGGCGTTAACCTCTTTGGTGGCTTGTACCCGTTTATGGGAAGGGGCATCTTTGGAGGAGAAGACTTCCGACTTTCCTTGCAGCTGTACTTTTCTGTCTTTACTGGCTTCAGCTGGGCGCGCGGCCTGGGCACTTACTCCCAGAAATGTATTCACTCCGAAGCTTATGGTCAGCGCCATCACCGACAACATTGCTTTCTTATAGATTGCTCTTTTACCTTGTGACATCATCTAAACTCTCTAATTCTGCGCGTTTCTAAGGGGCTGTACCGGGAATCCGGATCTTCCGGTCGATGCTCCGCCGCCTGGGATGCCGGGCGTGGTAGGTCTTGCCATGAAGGCATCCTGTACCTGGGCTGTGGTGGCACCGGTTCTTACCTGGGCCGGCGTGTCGCTGTTGGCGTTAAACGTATTCATCTGAACAACTTTCCAGATTGTGTAAGCCGAAAGCAGCATCAAAAGACCGGCGGCAGCTCCCACGACCCGGGCGGCACCGTATGGGTGACCGAGGATCATGGACCAGGCAGCCAGTGCCATAAATATTGTTGCTGAAACCACCCCGAGTATGACCAGGTATCTGGAGAAGGTCCAGACTGTGGGCAGGGGATGGGTTGAATTCAAACCATAAAGAGAAGGAGTTTTTGGATAGCTGGCACCGGGGCTGTCGTTGTTGATTCTTTTACGACCGCCATTGTTCTGGGCTTGAGGATAAGGTGCCATCACTTCGTTAATCTGAGCAATTTGCGCATCAGATGCGGTTACATCGATAATCTGCTCTCCGGAGCGAAGATTCACCCCGAGAATTCCTTCTATCTGACTGAGTTCGTCGTTGGAGAGTTGATCAGGACGTATGGTCTGAACTTCTCTGTTTCCACGACTACCGTTGTTAAATATTCTCACGGTGGTTCGGTCACGACCGACACCGGTGGGAAAGCTATGACCGGGACTGGAATCGGCAGCACCGGTAGGTGTAGGCGGCACAACTCCGCCATCACCCGGAGTTACAGGCGCCGGAGAAGATCCATCCCCGATAGGAGGTGGTTGCGGTGGGGCAAATCCCTGGGCATTGGCATCAGGACATTGACCTATGCAAGTAATCAAGCCAATAACAAGAGCAAGAAGACTGGTCTTCAAGACTCCTGAAATTCTAAAATTCGACTTGTTCTGGGATTGCATTTTTCGTAACTCCTGATCCTTATTTATTTAGTCAATTAGGCTCTGCCCGTCATTAGAACTCGAACTACCTGCTACTCCTTCACGATTGCTCTTGTTCTGGTGGCCTACCACTGCTTTATTACTGTCCTCATCTTTTTTCTCTTCGCTTATTCCCATCAGCTCTTGAGCGAGACTTTGAAGTTCCGATAGCGAAGGGAAGTCGACCATGTCATCATCTTGATCCAGCTCGGGAGCAATCAGACTGGACAGCTCATTTGTCTCTTTGTTCTCAGCTTCAATGGCGACACCGGGCTTTTCTGGATCCTGTCCGTTGCCTTCTTTCGCTGAGGGATCGAAGTTGATATCACTGGTGACGGTATCAATAAAGTCATTGAGGACTTTGTTATCCTTGCTCTCTTGGCCGTTCTCAGTTTCATTATTTCCTGGCTCATCAATGTCATCTATGAGGGACTCCTGTGCTAGTTCGATTTGCGGCTTCTTGCCATTCTTTCCGTTGGTGATTGAAGTAATCATAGGAACTTGTGGAGGTCTTACCACGGGCTCGTAATCGCCTGCCGGGATCTCGAGCATTTTCTCGCCCTCGGAAGTCTCGAGCATGTTGACGGAAGAGACCTGTAGCTGTTCTTCCATGGTCGGGTCTTCGGGCAAATCTTTGTGAGAGCAGAACTTCTCGGGAAGTTCTTCGAAAGTGTCTACAACCTTACCCAGGGTCATCTCCAGACCAAGGGCTCGGATCTCGCAGCACAGTCCATCGAATGCAGCAGTTCGACCGCCGTTCTCCGGATTCTTACCTTGGACGATATCGGCATAAGCCTGATGCCTGCCTTGAATATCGTCTGCTTTGATAGTCATCATTTCATTGAGCATGTGGGCACAGCCATAGGCTTGCACCGCCCAAACTTCCATCTCACCCATTCTCTGACCGCCGTGGTTGGCTTTACCACCAACCGGCTGCTGGGTGACAGCGGCATAAGGACCGCCAAGACCGGATCTGGCGTTGACTTTGTGCAGCACCAGCTGATTGAGCTTGAGCATATACT
>JAUIJG010000458.1 GCA_030431355.1 bacterium | reverse complement strand
TTCTTTGGTCCAATAGCGCCATAGACCATTGCTCAGCATCTGAGCCTGCAGGAATTTGGCAACACTCTCTTGCATCTTCCGACTCTTTTCAGAGTCGACAAACCGGAGTGAATAAGCGATCAATGACGATGGAAAGACCGAGGGGTCCACAACGCAGTTGCTCTGCGCTTCGTCATGGTTAAACATGTAAGATGTGAACTCACCGGATCGAAGTTGGCTTTTGAAAAGCATATCTGTGCCTTTCGCGATTGAGTTTTCTAAAGTTTCTTCGATGCTTAAATCAATCATAACTAGATCCGCAAAGGGCTTGGCAAGACAGGATTGGCGAAACTCTCGTCGCCACAAATGCGCAACATAAGAAAGTTCTCTGCTTTTATACATTGGATAGAAGAGAACCTATATTAAAATTATCCCACTGGAAGAGGAAATTTCTCGAATGAACTTCGTCAGCGGGGTCAAAGACTGCTGGTATCTGATCAGAGCCCAGGAATGGTGGCACTACAAATTCCCTGTCGCTCTGGGCGTAATCTACAGCCTGGCTTGGTCCCAAAGCATAACATCCGACAAGCTCATCTTGCCGACCCTGCTGATTCTTATGGCGGGTTCGGCTCTAGCCATTTTTGCCAGCGTCGTCAATGACTTCATCGACATGGACCATGACAGACAGGCGGGCAAAACCACCCGACTGATGAAGCTCTCCAGGGACAAAAGACGCCTGGTTGTCTCCCTCTCATTTTTACTCAACGCCTATGTAGCCTACCTGCTCTCCAACCTGACAGGCGCGTTTGTCATCTTCATGTCAATCTGGGCGCTCTACACGGCATACTCTCTGCCTCCGGTACGCCTTAAAGAAAGAGGCGCCCTGGGCGTTCTCACCATAGCCCTGGGGGAACACCTTCTTGCATCCCTTCTGGCAATCTATATTCTGGTCGGTCTGGTCAATGTCCAGGTACCTGCATTCTGGCTGGGAGCCGTTCTGGTCTGGGCATTGTGCTTCGGCTGCCGGGGGATAATCTGGCACCAACTGGACGACCTGGAAAACGACCTGAAGTCCCAGTGTTCGACTTTTTGCGTCAATATAGGTTTCGATCGTCTAAAATTCCTGGCTGAGCGTGTACTCTTTCCCATCGAGATCATCGCCTACTCGGTGATTTTGCTGAGCAACTTCAATGGCTTGAGCATTCTCCTACTCTCCATCTATGGTATCACCGAGTATTTGCGCAATCGCTTTTCCCAAGCCAACGTCATCATTGCCAGTCCGGCGCCAAACGCCAGATTTGTCATGTTCGAATACTATCAACTCTATTTCCCGTTATCATTCCTCTTCGCCGGACTCGCTTATGATGCCGGTTTCGTAAATCTGATTGCCCTTTTCTGTGTGCTATTTTCCGCCCCCCTCGCCCAAAATCTGCTCTGCTGGAACAGTGTACGCCCGCGCCGGGAGGCAAAGCCGACCAAGAGCCGCAAAGAGCTTAAAATGGACAAACTGAAAGAGAAGTTAAAAGCCGAGACCGAGAAGATGGAGTTTGAAACGAAGTAGCCGTGTTAGAGAAAATCACTAAACTCTTTTCTTCAAAATCTTCCAGGACGGAATCATCCAGAACGGATTCGGCAACCGTTAACTCCGCCCCTGACGGCTTCAGCATACTCAGCGATGAATTCATCCGGGACCCTTATCCAATCCTGGCAAAACTGAGAACTGAAGCACCAGTACATTATGTGGAAAGCGATGATAGCTGGATAGTCGTTACTTACAAAGAAGTGGCGACGGTTTTGAGGGACAGCAAGACTTACTCTAGCAGGGTCAGGAACGCGTTCGATTCGGTCATGGCTTACAACGACCCACCGGACCACACCCGGGCAAGACGGGCGCTCTCTCCATATTTTAGCCAGGCTCTTATGGAAAGCCTGGAAGTCTTTGGGCATGAAAAAGCACAAGCCCTGATAGAAGAAGGCGCCAGCCGCGATGAATTCGACATCGTCAATGAATTTGCCATCCCCCTGGTGGAGGGCGTTATCGCCAAGATCCTGGGATTTTCCGCCGGCAATCTTGAGGAGATCAAAAAAATCACCGCCATCGGCACCTACGATTTTTCCTACATAGAAGAGTTTACCAACTACATTCACCGCTTTGTCGATAGCGACTCCCGCAAGCCGGAGGGCAGCCTCACCCAACATCTTCTAAAAGACGCCATATTCACCACCGATGAGATTAAAAGCCTGGTGAGACTTTTCTGGTTCGCGGGAACCACCACCACAAGCAGCCTGATTGGAAACGCGGTAAATCTGTTGCTGCTTAAACCCGAACTCTACCGACAGCTCACAGAGGACCCGGGATTGATACCAGCCTTTGTGGAAGAATTGCTCCGCTACGATGGCTCCATACGCTCGGCGCTAAGAGTTACCAGAGTCGACACCGTTCTTGGTGGCATCTCCATTCCAGCCGGTTCCCATATCAGACTGAGCATACCTGCCGCCAATCATGACCCGGCACACTACAATAATCCGGAAGTTTTCGACCTCGAAAGAAACCCGATCGATCATCTGGCTTTTGGAGCCGGAGCCCATTTTTGTTTGGGCTCGATGATAGTGAGGATGGAGGCCAAAATAGCCCTGGAAGAATTACTTGAAAAATATCCGGCATTCATCGTTGCCCGACAGGAGGACCAGAACTCCTATATACACTCAGATAATCTCAGAGGCCTGGTAAACTTAAGAATCAAACCGATAACAAAGGTACAATCATGAGCAACCGTATTTTTCGGGACCCAAAGCTAGAAGCTGAATTTCAGCGCAATGGCTATGTCAAAATGCCTCTCTTGAACAGAGAGACTATCACGAGAATGAACGAGATCATCGATCTGGTCATCCCGGACGATACGCTGAAAGCTACCGCGCCTTTTTATGTGAGCATGTTTGAGCAGGATACCCAGATCAAGCTGCAACTAAACCGCCTGATCACCGACTATGTGGCACCCCACTTTGAAAACATACTCCACAACCATCGTTATGTTGCCGGCAATGTATTTTTCAAACTGTCCGGCGCCGGTGACATAGATGTGCATGACCACGCCGATTGCACGGAAGAGTCAAAGTACACCAGCCTGACTGTTTGGATGCCCCTGCAAGATACCAATGAAGAGAATGGGACACTGCTACTGGTGCCCAAGAGTCACAAGCTGTTTCCTTTCATCAGTCATTGGAACGAGCCCTATTACTTCATCAACTTCATCGAACAACTCAGGGACTATCATATTCCGATGAATTCGCCTGCCGGTGAAGCCGTTATTTTCTGCGACAAGACAATACATTACAGCGACATCAACCGGACCAGCAAAACCCGCCGTGCCCTGCAGCTCAAGTTCTTGCCTGCCGAAGCGCCCTATCTCTTCTATCACCTGGACAAAGAGAACATGGACAAAGGTTTCGAGGTCTATGAATGTAAGTCCGACTTCTATATCAACAATCCATGCAGCCTGAGCTTCTTCGCCGAGCGCCCGAAAGGACTCCGTTATTTGCATAACGTGCCTTATCAAAACCGATTCATTTCGGAAGATGAGTTTGTGGCAGCAAGAAACGATGGGGAATCAAGAAGAAGAAAGTTCTATGGACAGGCGTTAGTAGAATAAGTAACGAAAGGTGAAAGCCCCGGCATTGTCAGCCTGGCGCTTTCTTAGCCATATTTCTATCTGCCTAATAGGGCTTCGCAAAAAGCGATCACGAGTCCATCACATTCGCCTGTTAATCTTCAGGAGGCTGTACTTTTGCCCGGGTTAAAATAAAAAGATATCCACTAAAATTGGCTCCTGAATAAGGACCAGGCGGAAACCAAATGATCAGTTACATAGTTGTTGCCGTGGTTGCGGTAGCAGCAATATTCTTGTATTCACTTTTCAAAATCGATATCCAGAAGCGCGCGAATCTACTTGCGATACCACTATTCTTAGTAGGCCTCATAATAAACGCCATAGCTCTTCAGAGCCTCGGCTCAACTGTTCATCTAACGCTAGACTTACCATTTTATCTTGGGCTCGCACCGTTTCAAATCCTAATAGACAACCTCTCGGCCTTCTTTCTTTTGATACTCGGGACGGTATCGT
>JAUIJG010000457.1 GCA_030431355.1 bacterium | reverse complement strand
GTAGCATCTGTTGCGGTTGTGCTTTCTGTAGCTTCGGCTGCGGCAGCACTCTCTGTAGCATCTGTAGCGGTTGTGCTTTCTGTGGCTTCCGCTGCGGCAGCACTCTCTTCTTTCTCGGTGGCTGGTACTTCGGAGATTTTTGTCTTCTCCTCCGAACCCTTCTCTGAGATCTCTTCTACACTTTTCTCTGAGCTATTTTCTGAATTGACTTCGGTCTGAGCTTCACTAACATTCTCACCGGCTTGATCTTCTTCGGAGCCGGTCTTTTTATGCGAATCATCCGATTTATCCGAATTATCCGAAACCTGAGAGGCATTATCGGCAGTGGTTGATGACTCGGCTGCGGTCTCGGTGCTCTCTTGTGAAACTTCGGTTTTCGATGATTCTTCTGACACGTCTTTATCGAGAGCGGTTTTCTCACTCTCAGTGGAAGACTCCGCTTGCGGAGTTACAGCGGCGACATTCTCACCTGATTCTTCAGAAGCTTCCTTGCTCCTGGAGTCATCTGCTACTTGCTCGGCATCCGCCTCGGTCTTCTCCACAGCCTGGTCAATGGCTTGCTCAGGAGCAGGCACCGAATCCAGGGCAAGGGCTGGAGGCACTATGCTGAACGCAACAAGAACCTGAAGAGCCATCAATGCTCTGAGGAACAGGGCGCTGCTTCTCTGTCTCTTGCTTGGGTTGGATTGTCTGAAGAACATTCTGGATAAGACCCCGAAACTAATTGTTGAACGGCTTAACGACTGAAAAATCGCGAGTAGTGGGTGCCATTGTACCCCATAATGTCAATATGGGAGATAAAATCGAAAGGAAGTCAAGGGATGGATATATACCTGATTTCTCTACGAAATCCCCATTTATTGGGGTTTACATACCCACGCCAAGAAGCTGGAAGGATGCCCAGTTTCTTGGGCTCCTATTTCTTGACATCGACAACAATTGAGCTTGACGTAGAGACCTGGCGGCATTCAGCCCTTGCTTCTTATTTTTATAGAAGTTCACAAGTTCTGAAATCCGTTGGGAAGGCTCAATGGGCCACAGGGTCATCATCACGTTTTTGGCACCAGCGTATGCTAAGCCACGACTGACAATTTGCACCGCCGTGCCTTCCAGCTTATCGCCTTTGACTGCGGTACCACTGAGAACCACAAGATCAGAGGGTAGCTTCAATCCGAACAAACTACCTGTAGTGGCTTTACGCTCTTTGTCGTCACCGGTAAATGGAATCGGAACAGCTATGGGATTCGAGTCAGCCAGGGGTAGAGCAGTGGCAAAGTGAAGAACGGACTTACCTTTTACAGCCTCTTCCAGAGAGCTTAAGTCCCTCTCACCTAAAGTAGATATGGGTTCGGGATGAACTGCACGAGAAATCTGATTGGTCTCTGATCTCTCGCCAGGAGTTTCGCCGGAGGCCACAAGCACTGATAGCGCTGCAGGCATACCGGATTTAGTATCAAGTAAAGACCTCATGGAAGGCGCAAGGCTCAACAAGTGTCCTTCTACTAGATACTGGTCGTTGTCGTCCACGAGTGCCGCAAAGGGGAGGTTGTAGAGAACGCCATCCGGAATAATCACAATCTGGTCATCGGACGTTATCGGCAGATACTTACGGACCGTCTGGGGAAGAAGCTCTCCATACAATGCTTTGAGAGCCGGCTGGTAAGCCTTCTCGCTGCCGGAACGAGCCCCGGCCATAACCTGAGAAATTTGCTCACTGAGAGTCGATTCATCGACGGGCAATACAGTGGCAGAAATACGACCGGCAGGATCCACGGTGAATGCCACCGAAGACTTTTCACCGACAAGATATTCGATCACAGTCAACTTACGCTCACGAACAGTCTTAATAACTTCCGGAATGTTTGTGGGATAAGGAGAGATCAAGCGAGCCAGGGAGCGATTTTCATGGGCAAGCTTACCGAAGCGCTGTAGCCAGGCTGTCCACTCCTTGGTCAGACTTTTAGGCGATGTCGACTGCTCAGCCGCATGCAAGTGGGCGCGCTGTCTCATCAAATCCAGGTATACATCCTTATCTTCGGGCTTGAGAGTGGCACCGTTTTTAACCACCCAGGTGTTGATAACGGACTCCTCTTTCAGTTGCTCCGCCACAAGGAGAGCCTGCTCCGTCATGCCCTGGGAGGCAACCATGGCGATGAGCCGCATACCGAACTCACGTCTATTGGTAGGGAACGTGATGTTTTCGGGAGAAGGGAAATATCCGGCCTGGGGAGAACGGAAGTGAGAGAGAGCATGCTTGAGCTTTTCTTTAGCCTCATCCACTTTCTTCTGACCGAGAAGCATTTGGGCATCCATCGTATAGGCTCTCCAGAGAGAGGAGTCATCCTTATAACGATCCCCGAGCTTCAGAGTAGCGTCGATGAATGTACGAGCGGTGGCAGAGTCCTGCATCTTAATGGCAGTCTCGGCAAGAGAGGCATAGGCTCTTGTTTTAGCAAGACCATATCCTTCTACCAGATTTTTCTTGGAGAAATCGGTGGCAACCGACTTCAGGTGAGCATAGGCTTCACGATATTTGCCGACTCTGTATTCAGCCGCGGCAAGATTGCGAAGAATGTACATGTGTAGCCGAGGACGATGTGGATTGATCATCCCTTCAATATCGAGAGCCTTGGAGAACATGGGAATCGCTTTGTAAGCGCTTCCTTCGCTGCACTCAATTACACCGATGGCGTTCAAAGCTTGAGCCTGTTCAAAGAACTTTCCTTTTTTCTCAAAATATGGAACCAAACTCTCGAACATTTTTCTGGCCCGCTCGGTGTCGCCGACCGCAGCCAGTGAAAAGGCATAGCCCATCATCAGATATGCCCTGCCTTCTTTTGATACCTGTTTTTTGGCAGGAAGTCCTTTTGCGATTTCATAAGCTTTTTCATAGGACTCTTTGGCGGAAAGATACTCGCCAAGAACATATTGAGAATTCCCCATTGAGGAAAGGGCAGTTATCATTGCGGCCGGATCTTTCACTCGCTCAGCCAATTTGAGCCCTTTTTGCGCTTCTTCTCCGGCAGCCACGTACCAACCAAGCTCGGTCATCATGTTCACAAGCTTTGTTCTCAACAATAGAGCAGCCTCGGGTTTCTTGCCCTGCTCCAGATACTTACAGGACTGTTGAAAAAATCGAGTCGCCTCCAGCGGCTTCTTATATTGAATAAGAAGTGATCCTGCCATTTGAAGCATGTCCGCCGCGGCCAGTGGCTCCTTATCGGCCTGGTCCATTAAAAGCTTGAGCGCTTCATCCAACTGCCTGGATGCCCAGACTGGATTCTCCAGGCCGAAGTATGCCTGGGCGAGAGCCACTCTGGCTTTACCCAGAGAGACATTGTCTTTGACTGCGGCAAGCACTTCCACGGCGTTCTCACCCAGGTGGCGGGCTTTCACCCATTTACCCTGGGTGACGTACACTTTGCACATACCGCTGAGTGCTCTACCCTGACCTTCGCTGTACTTCATTTCTATGGACTTTCCATAGGCTCTTTGCCAGGCCCTCAGGGCATCGTTGTATCGTCCCTGATCGAAGAACTCGTTGGCCTGCCTGTCGAGCTTGGTAACGATCCTCATATTAGTCGGAGTTCTATCCGACTCTGCAAACTTCTTGAGCTCCTGGATAACGTCCGGTCTGACTTCCTGAAGTTGGGGCTTTGTGTCTCCCAAAACTTTTTGAATCTCTTCCAGCCTGGTCTTAGTGTCAATTGGTCTGGCTGGAGTGGTCAAAGCATCGGGTACCTGGGCATCTGCACCGACTGTAGTGCTGTTTAAGATAAGCGAAAGGATGGCGACCGCCATAGCACTCTTTTTCATCAAGATTTTCATACCTTATTTATTGCCCTTGTACCCGAGTGGATACGATGAAGGAATCTGTTCACCTGCTAAAAGACACAAGTCGGGTCTCCGGGCTGGTGAAAACAGTTTCTAAGAATAGGACAAACAGCGATTTTTTTCCCTGGATGTTAACTGAGATGGGCAAAAAATAAGGTTGCAATGAATTCAGCCTGGAAATGGAAACAAAATAGAATCCCCCCCGTCAGGTATGCAAAGAAGGATATGCGTCACGTATCGAAAAGCAATACAGATGACGAGATCCACCCT
>JAUIJG010000456.1 GCA_030431355.1 bacterium | reverse complement strand
CCTTGCTATCCAGGCGGATGATGCCGGTTATGATCTCTTTTCCTGTTATAGATGTGAGAAATGCCAATCGGCAGTTTTGCGAATGTAGGGCATCGCTGACTTTGTCCCGAAGGTGATTGGCTTCTACTGTTATGAAACTATCCATTATCTGAGAAGCTCCAATAGACTCGGACTGACAAAAAGACCCAGGGCAAGAGAAGCCAGGATCAGGCAGATTGGTGCCATGCTCACAGACCAATTGCGTCCGCCTGGTCCATTGTCTTTTTTCGCTCCGGAGAGCATGCGACCAAGGTGGTAAGTCACCATTGTGAAAGCTATTGTCAGGGAGATGGATACTACTGAGAGAATGAGCCATCTGCCCTGCTGGGCACATTCGGCAAGGAGCATCCATTCCGAGATGAAAGCACCGAATGGAGGGGCGCCGGTGATGGCGATGGCCGATATTGCCAGCAGTGTCGCCTCAAGTGGCATGGATTTCCAGAGACCTTTCATCTCCGAGATCTCTTTAGTGCCGGTTTTTTGAATTATGTCACCGGATACAAGGAATAGAGATGCTTTTACCAGGCTGTGATTTACAGCTTGCAAGAGGATAACCGGAAGGGAGTTTAAGCCTATAGCTACCAGTATCAAGCCTACATTTTCGATGCTTGAGTATGCCCAGAGGCGCTTCAATCCATGCTGTCTGACCAGGAAGAGGCTGGCTGCCGCCACAGTGATCGTGCCTGCCCAGAGGAGCAGTTGCTGGCAGAAGAGATGATCTTTGCTGGCGATGCCGATAGCTGAGATTTTGTAGATGGCATAGAGGGCACAGTTGAGAAGGGAGCCCGAAAGCATTGCCGATGCCGGTGCCGGTGCTTCGGAGTGGGCGTCCGGTAGCCAGCTGTGGAGGGGGAAGATCCCGGCTTTGGTTCCGTATCCCAGGAAGCAGAGGATGAATCCCAGTTTGGCATATGTAGGTTCGAGCTGTGCTGCCATGGCGATAAGCTCGGATATGGCCAGGGTGCCTTCGGTGCTGCCTCCATATTTTGAGGCGATGTAGAAGCAGACTGTGCCGAAGAGGGCAAAGGCTATGCCCACGCTACAGATTATCAGGTACTTCCAGACGGCTTCTAGAGCGTGTTTGTCCCGGTAGAAATAGACTAATGATGCTGAAATTAGGGTGGTGGCTTCTATGCATATCCAGAGGTAGCCGAGGTTGTCGCAGAGGAAGACAAAGACCATGGATACATGGAAAAGCAGGGAGAAGAAATAGTAGATGTTTATATGGGATGCGTCTATTCCCGGTTTCTTCTTCTTCTCGGTCTGGAAAAATTTGTAAGAGTGGGTCGCTGTCAACGCGGAGACCGAAGCTGTGAGCAGCACGAATATGGCTGAGACTCTATCTATTTGCAGACCGGCAATGAGCTTATAGAGGTCGCCTGGATAGATTACCATCGGTAAGACTATGTAGGCGGTGGCAATTAGATTTAATACCATCGCTATCGCCACCAGTGTGCCAAGCAGTTTGAGATCCTTGACCAATAGCGAAGCGCAAGCCATCGTTAACGGTATTATTACTAGTGCGGCAAGAAGCTCCAATTCACTTTCCTTCAGTCTTTCAAGTCTTTTAACAGGGTTACGTCTATGTGTTCAAAGCTCTTTTGAATTTTGAATACGATTATGCCGGCTATCATCACTCCTACCAGGATATCGAGGATGATACCGAGTTCGATGGCCATGGGCATGCCATGGGCTTTTGAGAGGGTAAATAGATAGATGCCGTTTTCCATAGTCAGAAAGCCGATTATTTGACTGACCGCCGACTTTCTGGTCATCATGAATAGTATTCCTATTAATACTAAGGCTATTCCGGATTCGGCGCTCTCGGCAAGAGTGGCAGCGGTGGGGGCGGCTGGGAGTCTTGAATTTAGGAAGTGGGCGATGCCTAAAAGGAGGATGCAGGCGTGCATGGCCAGCGGGACAGGAAGGTACATGTATGCGTCGCGGTAGAGCTTGATGCGTTTTAGCACCCACCATAAGAAGGCGGAGATGCCGACGGACTTGACCATGGTTATGGCAAGGGCCAGCCAGAGAAAGTGCATCTCCCCGGTGGCTTTGTAATAGCAAACTGTCACGGTTCCGACCAACAGGGTCTGGAGTCCGTAGAGAAGTATGTTGGTTCTTATCTGAATGGTGCCTGCCATCAGGATGCCGAACAGTACTACTCCCACAGAGAAAAATTCAGTAGGTGTTAGATTCATCCCCAGGCACCTCTCAGTATGGAGGCACCGCAGGCTAGTAGGCTCAGGGTAACCGCGTATGATATCAGCTCCGGTACCTTGGTCCATTTTAGTTTTACAAAACTGGTCTCTATCAGTGCCACCGTGGCCGCGACCATGAACAGTACCGCAAGATGCAGTGCCAGGAGCGCCGGTTGCTGGAGCTGCAGGGAGATAGGTAGATAGATGGCGAGGGCGTGGACGGCGCATTGTGCCACCAATCCGTAGAGTAGCAGTTGTTTGATGGCGTAGCCTAGCTGGACATAGGCGAGGTTCCTGCCCGAGTATTCAAGGAGCATCGACTCATGGACCATGGTCAGCTCCAGGTGGGTGGTGGGGTCATCGGCGGGCATTCGCGAAAGTTCCACCAGGCTGATGATAAAGAAGGCGCCGGTGGCAAGGAGCCAGATGGCTACATCCACCGAACTTCCGGTATTGCCGTAGGCGAAGATTTCGGCTAAAGAGGTACTCTTGTATCTTAGCGCCAGGGCGATGAAAGTCATTATCAGAGCCGGTTCGGTAAGAATGGAGAGGGTGGCTTCCCGGCTGGCGCCGAATCCGCACAGGGGAGAGCCTGTGTCCAGGGCTCCCATTATGGACGCGAAGCGTATCATCGCAAGCAGATAGATAACAAGAAAGAGATCCGAGCCACCCAGATCTACTGTGGATACTGTCCAGGGGAGGCAGTATCCTAATAGGATCGATGCCGCCAAAATTATGGACGGAGCGGCACTGAATATGAAGCTTGTCTCCTTTCCGTATACCTCCCCTTTTGCAAAGAGACGCATGATGTTCAAAGCCGGTTGGAGAATCGGTGGTCCGATTCTATTTTGAAGCCTGGCTTTTAGGACGGCGACGAATCCGCTTACCGAAACCGCCAGTAATATCAGGGTGAAGAATTGCAGGAGGCAGTGAATTATCGTGTTCATATCATTGCCCCTGCCAGGAGAAGTCCAAGAAGCGAGATGAAGACATAGAGGAGGTACATGTGTACGCTGCCTGCCTGGAGCCGGGCTAAACTCTTGCCGAATTGGATCATAATCGAGACCGCGGGGACATATACAAATTTTTCCAGGAGAGACTTGGTAGAATCGGTGGCTGAGATAGCCGTGGGGAAGTGGCGTTTGTCCCTGCCTTCGATGGTGGTTGATTTTTTGTAGAGTAAGACCGGGGCGAAGCAACTACCGATGGTTTCAGAGAAACTATCGGCAGATAGCTGCATCCTCTCGGAGAGGGGACCGTAGCCGCAGTCCCATAGGTCTCCGGCTGTTTCTGTTTGTTCTTCCGGTTTTACACTTTTAAAGGTAAGAAGAATTAGTATCGCCGTGATAAGGAAAAGGAAGATATTGAGTAGCGGTAGCTCCGGAACGATAGCTGGGGCTGTGCCGCTCGGGGAAGACGTGGAGAGAGTAAAGGAGCGATAAAGAACCTCTAGAATTGCCGGGGACATGAGACCGAGAAAGAGGCAGAGACCGGCAAGAATTGACTTTGCCAGGAGCATGGACTTGGTGGCTTCGGCGGCGTGTTTTATAGAAGGCGTCCGGGGGCGACCGGAGAATATGGTGCCCAGAACTCTTGTGTAGGACGCCAGGGTCAGGGCGCTGACCATCGCCATCACCGCTATCGTCAATACAAGAATGAGAACTGTTATTTCATGGTTTGATTCAACCAGCGCCTTGAATGCACTCTGGTAGATAAGCCACTTGCTGGCAAATCCGTTGAACGGCGGAATGGAGCTTATGCTTGCTGCTCCGAGCAGAAAGATCATCAAGGTGGCAGGCATCTTCCTGGCCAGTCCGCCAAGCTTAGAGAGGTCCCTTGTGTGAACGGCGGAGTCTATGGTGCCGGCGCAGAGAAATAGTAGAGATTTGAA
>JAUIJG010000455.1 GCA_030431355.1 bacterium | reverse complement strand
CTGACTTTGAGCGTACGGAGAAGGCGATGCGCTGCCGGAAGAAGCCACTGTGCTCATCTGATTATTGATTTCCTGAACGGCTCCGGTGTAGATTGAGCTCGAAGGGTCTATGGCGTGGGCACGATCAAATGCGACTTTAGCGCTCTTCAAATCCCCCTTGGCTCGGTGAGCCTGACCCAGAGCGAACTGTATGTCAGCATCCCGGGGTGCTTGCGCAGCGACGGAATTCAACTTACTGATTGCCTGGTCATAACGTCCAGCTTTGTAGTCTCCGGAAGCGTCAGCCACAGTCTTTTTCATCGACTGAATGCGCTTCTCTTCTTGAACACGACGCTCGTTAGCCAACCTTTCAGTCTCCAGAGCCCGCTTCTCTTCTGCCAGTTGCCTGGACAAAGAATCCACCGTCTGACGCAACTCTCCGTCAGTCGGATTAAGCTGATAAGCTCTTCTGTAGTTTGCCAGGGCTTCTTCCCTATCACCTTCGCTTTCAGCAATAACACCCAGGTTGAAATAAGCATCTTCGGAATTCGAATCGACTTTTATAACTTCCTTGAACAGGCGTTTTGCTTCGACTGAATCTCCCGAAGAGTATTTAGCCATGGCTGATTTCAAAAGTTGAGAGGCCCGGTCATCACCGGTTGAATCATCGTAGATTGCGTTGCCTGCCGAAGACAAGCTCAGTTCTGGTGCTTCCTGAATGTCGTGGCTTCCCGTATCAAGAGTAGGCGCGATAGGAGGAAGCAGGAAGTTGTTCTTCGAATCACCTATCACTTTCTCTACCGCACTGAGGCGACTGTCGGCACTGCCGGACTCTTTGTAGTCGCCAAAAAGATTGGTCTCAATTGCTCTCAAGCGAGCTTCGTCAGAAAGACTGGAACGAGCATTGCCGAAAAGAACACTTTCAGCCTGCTCGACCCTGGTCATCTGGCCTGCAGAAAGGGTTCCGGCAGAAGCCAGAAGCGGAAATCCCAGGACCAATATACCGGCCTGTGCAACAGATAAAAATGTCTTTGCCGCGTAATTTCTGAGTATCATGGAATATTTCCCCCGACTGCGAACCCAAAATGAACCGTTCGCACTAACCACATGGACTTTAGGACGGAGGGGGCAGGTGAATGTTCCGGCTTCGGGGAAAAATCGATCTAAATCGACCGCGGCATCCTATACTAGAATAATACGGACTTTACGACTCCTCGACCATAGTGACCCATGACGAAGCCCATAATTTTAATCAATCTCTCAATCCTGGGAATCCTTGTCTTAATAGCTTCTGCAGGATGCACCAACGCCAGGGCGGACAAACAGCTGCACAAAGCACCGCTTGCCGAAATGCGCCGGTCACACAAGACAGAACTGATGGAGCCTGGTCCGAATCCGGCCGAGTACGACAACACCAGACCGAACGGGGTGGAAGAGGTAAAGTACGACTCGGACGGTAGAAAGTTACTTGCCTGGATAGTAAAACCCAATTTGGACGGTAAAAGACCGGCAGTTCTCTTTGCCCACGGGGGAGAGGCCCTGGGAGAGAGCGATGTGGAGGCGATAATGCCATTCGTCAACGCCGGATATCTGGTGATGCTACCTGCCTGGCGAGGAGAGAACGGCAATCCCGGCAACTATGAGATGTGTTACGGTGAAGTTGATGACGCCGTGAACGCTCTGGAATATCTCAGCAAAAGAAAGGACGTGGACAAAAACATGATCTGCGCGGCCGGACACAGCATTGGAGGCACGATTGTGATGCTTCTTGCCCAGAGCACCGACAAGTTGAAAAAAGCTACCGCATGCGGTGGTCTACCCGCCATGAATACATTTTTTGGCGCATATCCCGATGCCCCCTTCGTGAACAATTCCCTTGAGCTGGCCCTGCGTTCCCCCAGGGAATATGTACAAGACCTGTCCTGCCCACTAAGACTCTACTATGGCTCCGATTCCGGGGAGAGAAGAATGAAAAGCCTTGCCAAAGCGATGGTGGAGAAAGGCAGGAAGGCGGGCAAATCCATCGAGATTATCGATATACCTGGAGAAGATCATTTCGGGGCTCTTTCCCAGGCAATCCCTCAGATGGTCCAGTATTTTTCCACGAACAACAACTAAACTCAGATCAAAAATACTTTCTTAGCGTGCACGAATCTCTTCAAAAGCGGCGCCGGTCTGAATCTCTCTCCATAAAGTTCAAAGTTTTGCTCCAGCATTTTCAAACAATCGGCCAGTCCTATCTCGTTGGCTAAGGCGAGGGGACCTTTGCGCATCCCGAGACCTGCCATCAGAGCAGGATCAAGCTCCTGGGGATTACAGATGCGCTCTTGTAAGGCGAGGAAAGCTTCATTAATCATGGGTAGAAAGAGCTGTTCTACCTTGAAATCTATCTTTTTCACTTTACCGGACTTTTTCGAGAGAAGTTCTTCAATCTCGGGATTTGCTCCGGCACGTTTTCTGGTCTTCTCGTCGTAGAGATAAAATCCCTTACCTGTCTTTCTACCTAGCAGATTACGCTCCACCATTTTCTCAAGAATGTCCGGAGCTTCAAAACGGGGACCATATTCCTGATAGTTGAAATTGCAGACAGCAAGCCCGATATCAGCGCCGTTCATATCCCTCAAAGCCAGAGGACCGATGGGAACAACAAACTCACTTGCTTTAGTGTCTATCTCCTCGATGCCAGCCAGTCCTTCATAGAGACACCAGAGTGACTCGTTCATGTACCGACCCAGCAACCTGTTAACAAGGAAAGAGGGACATTCTTCAACTCTTACTGCCAGCTTATTCAGAGACTGCCCGAGATTCAGGCATGTGTTCACCGTATCCTCTGATGTCTCCAGACCCGGTATCACTTCCACCAGTTTCATAAGATGGGCGGGATTGAAAAAGTGCAGTCCAATTACTTTGTCGGGACGCATTGTAAAAGCGCCAATCTGACTGATGGAGAGGCTTGAGGTATTGGTTGCCAGAATGGCATTCACATTGCAATAGTCATCCAGGTCCTTGAAGACCTTCTCCTTGATCTCCAACTTCTCCGGTACCGCTTCTACAACCAGATCCACCTCCGTGAAGCTTTCGTAGCTAGTGGTCGGCTTTATTCTCTCCAGTTCCCTGGCGATCAATTCGGGGTCAGCACCCTTGGCTTCCCTGCGGGAGTTTATTCTCTGGAGATTCTCCAGTCCCTTCTCAAGCAGTTCGTCGTTAACTTCCTTAAGAATCACATCATAGCCGTGACTGGCCAGGGCTACCGCAATGGATGCCCCCATCGTCCCTGCGCCTACGACCGCAACACTACTAACTTCCATGGATTTCCTCTGATATTTAAAACGACCAACTTATATATAGATGATCTAATCTATTAGGAAAGGACTTTATAGTTTTACATCAATCTGGAGCGCTTTTATCTCTTGACGACAATGGTAAAAACCGCCTTGAAAGATTAAGGAAAGATGAAGGCACCAAATCCGGCATCGTTGAACCCATGGATACTTCCGGCGATTTTCCAACCACAGTAAGACATAGCGGCTTTTCGATTTAATCACTTGACATCACAGATTTTATGAAAAACCCCTGGATATTTCGTAATGTTTCGTTAAAATAGAATGGTAGGTTGAAGTTGAATCGTCTACTGCCATCGCGCAACTTATATAGGAATCCTTTCGAATCAGACCCAGGCGGGTCGGGAGGCGGTTATGTTCGCATATGCCCTTATAGCTGCCGAGCTGTTGCTGTTCTCACTGGTGTTCTACCTTGTGTTTATTAGAGAACCGAAAAAGTTCGAAGTAAAAGAGAATCTGTGGGGATACTACGGAAAACAGAGTGAAGAGCCCAATTACATGAAGCCCTTCATGTCTTCAATAGAAAACAATCTTGCTTTCCCTAAAGCAAAACAGAGAAATCAAAAACGTCATCGATTGAACAATCAAATAAATCGAATGATGAAACGCACCAGACATGGTGTTAAGGGATTGCCAAGCAGAAGTGAATCAGAGGAACTTAAAAACGGCTGGAACTACGTGGCGGAGGAAAAATCCAGCAGAAACATCGGTAACTTTTTATCCTTCATGGGACAACTTTTGACAAACTTGAGTGCAAAGTTCTCCTGAAAGAATTTCCTTCGGAGGAGGAAAGTGAAAGTAAAAAGAGCTCGTTAGA
>JAUIJG010000454.1 GCA_030431355.1 bacterium | reverse complement strand
AAGCAAGCTAGCCGATGCACAAGCCACGATAACTACCGTATACATAAGACCCAGAGACATTCCCGAGAAGAAATGCTTGGGCTCAAAGTTGTAGATAAAGAGAGCAGCGAAAGCCACCGCAGCGACCACAGTGAATCCGAGCACAAGAAGAAAAGGCATGGAGCTTATTCTTGAAATTCCTAGAGCCTGCAAAGTCTGGGCAATCTCTTTAGTAATGACTGTTCCTTTAGAGACAATCACCTCCCCCTCTTCATACTTTTTGGTCACCGCGTTTACATCTTTCAGGGTTTGGTCGGCTTTTTTCTTAGTGGCGACAGGATCTATCACCAGATTCGGTTCCAATGCATTCGCCACCATCACAGCGGAGCTTCTTCGCAGAGTGGAATCCCAGCTGTCAGGTAAAAACTCAAAGACTGTGTCGGCCCATACATCCTTGTCAGTAACGGGAAAACGCTCAAACCGATTGCAGATTCGCTGGGTGATCCTCAAAACCGTGCTGGCGTACTCTGACATGTACTCAGGTTTGATGCTCAAGGCAATTAGAGCCTCACTACGGCTCACCAGATCTTCCACTTGAACATTCTCAGAAAGGATCTGTCTCTTTTTCAGAAAACTCTCTTTAAGTTTCGCAAGGGCATCATCCATACTCCTCTGACCCTGGCGAGAGCGTGATCTTCTTCCGCCAAAAGCCTGCTTTCTGGCGGCTTCCTCCAGCTTATTGCGAATTGACTCTTCTAAATTAGCGAGATTTCCATCGGATCCGGCCTTACTGAAATCAAAAATGGTGTCGAAAGCGTTTCTGGAACAATTCAACAAGTAGAAATCTTCATCAGCGGATAAGTTGAGATTTATGGAACGAGTGATCTCTGGAAGTATCCCTTTGGAATGTAAAACCTTTATCTTTCCGAGACTCTCGTCCACCTTATATATGGTGTGTGGATCCCTGGATCTATCCACCTGAAACACCGGAATTACGAGCTGCCGAGCATTTTCAGTTGCTATCTTCGTGGCCACCGGGTCAATTACATAGGCTTCCTGGGGAGCCACGATATCGCGCTCCGCCACATCGCCGGCTTTAATGCCCCGGTTAAAAAGTTGACCGGAAGTTAATGCAAGGAATAACAAAAGCGCGCCCAGAGCGCCTATCGATAGCCAGGAGACAAACTCCCTTCCGGAAGGAATGGCATGATAGGGAGTGCCGGAAATCGAGGTATCCTGACCTTCAGGCACCTTTTTCTCCTGCTTCTCCTGATTTTCGCCGTTATTTTGATCCAATTCCTTTTAGTCCTGAGTCTTCTCGTCTGTGGGGTGGCCGGAACCACCTATATACACTATATATAAATATACTTCTAACTTTTCATGATACAACCTGCGAATGAAGGTTTTAAATCGGTTATTTTATTTGACTGTTTAAGGCTAGTTCCATCGAGAGACAGGCAAATTGAAGATTTTAGTTACCGGTGGCGCCGGATACATCGGAAGCCACTTTATTAAAAGAGCGCTCAATCGTTATCCGACAGTGGAAATGCTCGCTTTAGATGATCTCAGAGAAGGTCATGAAGAAGCGATTGCATCCATGACTTCAAAGACAGAAGCAAGCAGATTGAGATTGATCAACTGTTCTCTTGCTGACTATGAAGGACTCTCCAGACTATTTTCAACAGAGACTCCTGATGCTGTTGTTCATTTTGCTGCCCATGCTTATGTGGGTGAGTCCCAGCAAAAGCCTTTTAAATACTTTGATAACAACGTTGTCGGTTCGTTGAATCTTTTTAAGGCGATGAATGAAAACGGTGTTAAAAAAGCGATTTTTTCATCAAGTTGTACTACATACGGCAATCCTGAATATGTCCCCATTGACGAAAACCATCCCCAGAAACCGATCAATGTCTATGGCGCAACAAAAATGATGATCGAGCAGGCTCTCAAAGCTCTGAGCCTATCTTCGGGCTGGTCCTTTGTCTCCCTGCGTTATTTCAACGCTGCCGGAGCCGATGATGAAGGCATGATAGGTGAAAGCCACGATCCGGAAACCCATTTGATTCCGCTGGTACTTCAGACTGCTCTGGGCAAAAGAAAACAGTTGTCCATATTTGGCGATGATTACGATACCGAAGATGGCACCTGTATTCGCGATTATGTTCATGTGAATGACCTGGCAGATGCCCATTGCATGGCGCTGGATAAGATACTTCAGGAGTCGCTTGCAGAGGTCGTAAATCTCGGTACTTCCCATGGAGCCTCGGTGATGGAGGTGATAAAGACCTGCGAAAAAATCACCGGACTTCCAGTTGCTTATGAAATTGCGCCAAGAAGAGCCGGTGACCCGGCACGATTGGTGGCAGATTACAGCAAAGCAAAAGAGTTGCTTGGCTGGGAGCCTAAATATGACCTGGAGAAAGTTATTACCACTGCCTGGAACTGGGAAAAAAGACGCAGTTACTGATTCCTATTCGGTAGCACCACCAGTGCATATAAAGCACATATGCCCACACAGAAAAAACTCGTCTTTAATTGATTTCTTTTTCATTAGTGCCCAGCGCCCTTTATAGACAGAGGTCAGTTTGGCATAATTAGCTCAATGACTATAATCAAGAATAATGGACGACAGTTACCCTCCGGATCCCAGAATTTCCAGGGACCCGAAGGTTCGAGCTTCCCGTTCCCAAGCAAAATGGCCGAAAGTCCCAGAAACAGCCGAGGAAAACAAGAGAGCATCGTGCCGGAAAAAGAGAGACACTCGGTAATGTCTTCCAACGAGACCACATCGGACAAAAATTCCGATCAAAAGCTCCGCCCCCAGAGGCTTGAAGAGTACATCGGTCAGTCGCATTTGAAGATGATGTTGACCATGTCGATATCGGCCGCGCTGGAAAGAAAAGAGCCCATAGACCATGTTCTTCTCTACGGCCCTCCTGGATTAGGAAAGACCACCCTGGCCCAGGTAATTGCCGGTGAGATGGGCGCCAAAATCCACATGACATCAGGTCCCAGTCTTGAAAGACCCAGAGATATAGTGGGTCTGGTCCACCAACTGGAAGGCGGGGATGTTCTCTTTATAGACGAAATCCACCGCCTCAACAAAGTGGCCGAAGAACTTCTCTATCCAGCCATCGAAGATTTCATGATCGATTTAACCTCCGGCAAAGGTCATGCCACCAGGACCATGCGGTTACCCTTGCCTAAGTTCACTTTGATTGGGGCTACGACAAAAGCCGGCAATATTTCAAAAGCACTGCGTGACAGATTTGGATTTTCCTGTCGACTGGATTTTTACAACCTGGACGAGCTATCTAAAATAGTTAAACGGACTTCAACTATTCTTGGTCTGGAGATCGCTCCGGAAGCTGTAAGCCAGATAGCTTCACGCTCCAGGGGCACACCGAGAATCGCCAACAGGTTGGTAAGATTGGTGCGTGATTTCGGTCAGTACAAAGGAAAAACCACCATAGACAACGAAGTCGCCGTTGACGCCCTGGAGTCTTACCAGGTAGATCAATCAGGACTGGATAATACGGACAGAAAGCTTTTGCAAGTCGTAATCAACAATTATGACGGTGGTCCGGTTGGAATCGATACGATAGCTGCCACCATCGGCGAAGACAGCGATACCATTGAAGACGTCTACGAACCATTTCTTATTCAGGCGGGATTCCTGCAGCGTACACCCAGGGGAAGAATAGCGACCCCACTGGCTTATCAGCACCTGGGTAAAAATCCGCCAGCCAACCAGCTCAGTCTGGATTTCGGTCAAAGTAGTACCGGTGATGATGACAAATAAGTCCTGGAAGATTTTTCTTGGGCGTCTTTTCTGCGCCTTTGTATGCCTGGTTACCTTTTGGGTGACAGCAAATACATGCGCCTGCAAGGAAGATAAAGCCCCCCAAAAAGAAGCAGCAATTTATACCGACGCCAATATCGAAGAGCAGCTGGTGGTCGGCAAAGTTCTCGAAGTAACAAAACCGAGAATCAACAAAGAATTACTATCCAGCACCGGCATGATCTCTAATTTGCAAACGGTAAAACTGAAGATTGTGGAGGGACCTCTGCAAGGAAAAGAGTTCGTAGTAAACAACGAGCTTACCGACAATCCAGCCTACAACGTAGAGGTAAAACCAGGACAGGAAGTGGTTTTGGCTCTAG
>JAUIJG010000453.1 GCA_030431355.1 bacterium | reverse complement strand
TATTCGTCCTCGTATGGTTAGTGTTCCCCTGTTGCCCCATACGCTAAAAGAGATGCTATCTGTCGGTCTTAATCCCCGAAAAGAGCTTGATCTAGCTCCTTTTGCCCGTCGGTTTCTGGGTAAAGAAAAAGAGCGTCTCGAGAGTTATCTGGCGGATCCGATGAGCCGCAAGTCCCTGGAAGCGAGCGAACTGCTGAAATCGGTTCTGATTGTGTCGGCTTGCAATCTGATGTCTATCTCTCCAAAAGTGCCGGTTCTGGTATTGAAAGGAAAGCATGACTGCGTGTGTAAAGAGAAATCCACAGAAAAGTTTCTGGAGAGTATGAGGACCAGGGAGATATCGATTTGTGAGCTGCCCGATTGCGGACATCTGATATTGGAGGGCGGTCCGGGAGAGGATTTAAATCCCGGGGCACTTAAGGCTATTGAAGACTGGCTGGCTGAGTTGCAGCTTCTTTAAATCCCGGAGTCGGCGCTCATGCCGGCTTCTCTATCTCGAATCCGCCCTCTAAAAGCCTTTTGACCTCGAGTACAAATTCGGCGGCCTGGCCGCCATCCATTACACGCTGATCGAAGCTTAAAGAAAGGGTCATCATCGGTCTTGCCACGATTTTTCCTTCTTCAACAACGACTCTCTCTTCAACCGCTCCCACGCCGAAAACAGAGGTGCATACGCTTGGCCCCCAGACAGACCGCACTCCCAGGGCTCCCAGGGAGGATAGGCCGAAAGTGGCCCGCATGCACATCAGGCGAAAACCAGGAAACCATGAACCTACATGGAAAACCAGCTGACGAATCACCCAGGGGAATTTTGTGAAAAGCCTCTGTTCTTTAAGCTTCTCTACCGAATCAATCTCTTTGTCCACATAGTCTTTGAGCTCTTCTGCAATGGTGGCTACGGACTTCTGGCAGGGTTTTTCTATCTCTCCAAAGAATACGACGGCTGCTCCCTTGACCTCCCGCTCCACGGTGAATCCTGCCACCACATCCTCGAAAGTGACCATTCTCAATCCCGGTAAAAGAAGAGTTCGGCTGGCCGGATGCTTGAGTTGGGCAAGCGCAATCGCTTTAAGCAGGAAGGCGGTGATTGTAACCCGGGTTCCTTTCCCTTCTTTCTGGTGCTGTTTGTTCAGCGCTTCTCGCGAGTCCTCCACCCACTGCATGTTTATGTCGTAGAAAACCTGGGTGGTGATCGCTTTCATGCCGTAAAGATTGAGCAGATCGAGAACATTCCACCTGTCTCGATTTATCCAGCCATATCTGAGAGCTGGTTCCCTGGTCTGCTCCGCCGGCTTTTCTCTGTCGGGCTTCTCTTCAGTAAGCATGCACTATCTGCGTCTTCTTTTTCTGGTTTTGTTTTGCCACACTGGGATTCTATCAAGATCGGCCCGGGATTTTAGAAATGGATAAAAAGGAAAAACAGAATCAGTTAAGTCTCCGGGTGGTCTTTTGCCCATAACCGGGAGCTGGTCGAGACCTGGGATCTGATTCTGCTTTTCTTGTAGGTTGGTGTTAGATGAACTTGATCGTTCGTAATTTGGAGGTTACGGTGTATTTTGATTCTAGGGGAGAGCTGAGTCCGGGCCATCAATCCCAGGATTGATTACCTTTTTGTGCTCAAGGGCTTTCATATTCTCTATAATGTTGTCAGATTCACCTTAGTAGCAATAATTTTGAGCGATCAGCCACCAATTTCTAGAAATCCCGATTGGAAGCTTGGGGAGACCCAGAGTCCTGTCACCGGATATGCGGGATTACTAGCAATTCTTCTAAGCGCAGCATTTGTCGTCTGGGCCGGAGAATGCACGGATTTAAGCAAGCTCGCTGTATGGGACCTGAGAAAGATAATTGGAATGGTCTTTATTTTTCTGGTGATGGCCCTTACCGATAGCTTGATCTTTAAAAGCTATCGGCGAAATTTCGATTTTTCAAAGGCTAAAGAGATCGATATGGATGCCAGGGGAAGAATTTTTCGCCGCCAGGTTTCTTTGATCCTTTGTTTTGTTTTGATCTGGCCTGTGTTTTTGGTTACAAATTTTTGGTTCCCTCAATTTCTTATTTTCTTTTATTTCCTGGCACCACTAATTCTTCTCGGTTCTCCCTTCTATTTTTATCTTCTGGAGAAGCATGGCGTTTATGATACCGATGATGATGAACTGCTTATTCTTGCCGATTGGTTATTTCGGCGCCAGGGTATGGACGAACGTCGAAGAGAGCATCTGTTCAACTTGTTTCGCGGCATTCTGGTAAAGGGATTTTTTATCCCTTTTATGGTGGTCAGTTGTATAACATTCTGGAACTACTGGGAGCTACATGCTGGAGAAGCCCTCTCTCACAGTATATTCTCGGGCGAAAACACGGCTCTTGCCTGGAGTTCGTTTTTCAAAGCGACCATGGACCTTATTATTCTTGTCGATGTAACCATCGCCAGTCTCGGTTATCTAACCTCTTGCCGAATTTTGGATACCCAGTTTACTTCGGTGGAGCCCACTATCCTGGGATGGATCGTGGCGGTGGCTTGCTATCCGCCTTTCAATATTTACTTTGAGAGTTGCGCATGGAAGTATGCTTCCTTTGAACTGACTCCGGATATTTATGTCAACTACCCGGTCTTGTCCGCCGTGATGGCTGTGGCCATAGTAGTTCTTATGTCTATCTATTGCTGGTCAACGGTTGTATTCGGTTTGCGTTTTTCCAACCTGACTAACCGCGGCATAATCACAAGCGGTCCCTATGCCCTGGTCCGGCATCCTGCTTATGCTTCCAAAAATCTCTCCTGGTGGTTGGCTCTTATAGGGTTTATGGTAGCCACCGGTAAATTGATGTTCCTTGCCATTGTGGTGCTTGTTGTAATCAATGTCACCTACTATCTGAGAGCTGTCACCGAGGAGTCTCATCTTCTGAGGGAAGACCATTATAAAGAATATTGCAAGCGTGTTAAATGGCGATTATTTCCGGGATTGCATTGATGTCAGGACCCTTGATTTGTCTAAAATGGCAGGACATCGGCAGGCACGTGTCGGTAACCACTGTCTACTTCTTTTGATGGCTGATAGCATAGCTTTCGACCTATTCTGAAGGAAGATTATGACTACTGCTATTCTGGTTTTTGTTATCTCTTATCTGTTTCACGGACTCGGTATCACCCTTGGTTATCACCGACTTCTCTCCCATCGCTCTTTCAAGGTGCCGAAGTGGCTTGAATACTTGATTGTGACTGGTGGATATCTGTCTTTTGAAGGTTCTCCAATCTTCTGGGTGGCAACCCATCGTCTGCACCATAAGTATTCGGACCTGGATGGTGATCCCCATTCTCCCAGGGATGGGTTGTGGCATTCCTTTATCGGATGGATGATGACTCCGAGGGTTCGATATAGCGAAGCAGAGTGTATTCGTCTATGTCCGGATCTGTTCAAGGATCCTTACTATCGATTTCTCCATTGCAATCACAGCAGATACCACGCCCTGCTTTGTCTTGGTATGAATATTTTGTTTCGCTTGACTATATTGTTGATACTGGGACCGGTGGCGTTCTTTGCCAACCTGATTGCCTCTTTTATGCCTTTTCTAGGGGCTTTGATGGTTAATTCCCTGGGGCATCTGCCCCGATTCGGCTACCAGAATTTCGATACAGGAGAGAATAGTCGAAACGTCTGGTGGATAGCCATGCTCTCTTTAGGAGAGGGATGGCATAATAATCATCACGCAATTCCCAGTTCAGCCAGGCACGGCATGCTGTTGAAAGAGCCTGATCTGTCCTTTATGGTTTTGAGAGTACTTGAAATGCTTGGTTTGGCCAGCGATTTGCGCTTGCCTTCTGAAGAAACTATCAAAGCCAGGCAGTCATTCGATAAATCACTTCAATCAGCTGGAAAAGCTCATTGATCAGACTGCTCTCTGCGGCGGGGGCAATGGGTGTCTTTCTGGGGAGTGTTTTCGATGTGCGCTTCAATCGGGCAACAGCAGCTTTCGGAGGCACTCTCTCCCGCCAATGCTTTTATTTCAATCATTATCTTCAAAAGTTTTTGACCGCGCTCGGTAATATGGTGCTCCACTTTCGGAACCTTTTCTTCATAGCGGATTCTATTGAGCATCCCTGCTCCTTCCAGCTCTTTGAGGCGCTCTTGCAGGCACTTCATACTAAGTCCGGGTATGC
>JAUIJG010000452.1 GCA_030431355.1 bacterium | reverse complement strand
CCAGCCAAGAACTTCCTTAGCCCTGGAGATATCCGGCAGACGACGTTTGGGGTCGTCTGTCGGCAACTCTTTCATAACCAACTCGCTCTTTGTGCCGGTCAACTCCTTGATGATATGGGCGACCTCAAGCACTGTCTTTTCATTTGGATTACCCAGGTTGATGGGCAGGTGGAAATCCGCTTCCATCATGCGTCTGATACCATCGACTAGATCAGACACGTACTGAAAGCTTCTCGTCTGGCTGCCATCACCGTATATGGTGAGCGGCTTATCTTTGATTGCCTGGCTGATGAAATTGGAGATTACCCTTCCATCATCCATACGAAGCCGAGGTCCATAACAGTTGAAGATTCTTACGATTCTTGTGTTCAGGTTATGTTTCTGGTGATATGCCATGGTTATCGCTTCGGCGAAACGCTTGGACTCATCATAAACCCCCCGGGGACCGATCGGATTGACATTACCCCAATAGGCTTCGGTCTGGGGATGAACTTCAGGATCTCCATAGACTTCGGAAGTACTGGCCAGGAAATAACGAGCATTCTTAGCCAGGGCGAGACCCAGGGTGTTGTGGGTACCTAAAGAATTCACTTTCAAAGTCTGGATGGGAAGATCCAGATAATCCGGTGGGGAAGCAGGAGAAGCGAAATGCATCACCCAATCCAGATCGCCGGCGACATATATGTAGTTGGAGACATTGTGCCGGATAAATTCGAATTTGGGATTCCCGGCATGATGCGCGAAATTCTCTGCTTTACCGGTGACAAAGTTGTCCATGCATACGACATGATGTCCTTCGTCGAGAAGTCGGTCCACCAGATGAGAGCCGATGAATCCGGCGCCACCAGTTACAAGTACTCTCACCGTCCAATTCCTCTATAAGTAAATCCAGCCAGTTTAAGATCTTCTTCCGGCAAACTGTTCCGTCCATCGATTATCAGGGCCAGGCGCATATTTTTCCCTAGTTCCTGCCAGTTTAGGCGTTTGAATTCGTCCCACTCGGTTACTAACACCAGGGCATCGGATCCGGTGGCAAGCTCCACGACACTATCGGAATAAGTCACGTCAAGATCGGGATGCTGTTTCTGACAAGCCGGCATCGCGACCGGGTCGTAGACTTTGACTTCAGCGCCCATTTTTGTCAGTTGACGGGCAATGGTGAGACTGGGGGCGTCCCTCAAATCATCGGTGTTAGGCTTAAAAGACAATCCGAGCAAACCGATGGTTCGTCCTTTGATAATCTTCAGCTCCGCCTGCAATTTTTGAATGACCACCTGCCTCTGATTCTGATTGACCTCGGTGGTGGACTCAAGAAGCAAGGTGGGATAGTTGTACTCTTTAGCAACTTGCATGAGAGCCATGATGTCTTTCTGGAAACAACTGCCACCCCATCCGACACCAGCACTTAAGAAGGCTGAGCCGATTCGATTGTCCAGACCGATGCCCCGGGTGACCTGTTTTACATCGGCACCGACCTTCTCGCACAGACCGGAAATTTCATTAGCAAAGCTGATTTTCATGGCAAGAAATGCATTGGCCGAGTACTTAATCAGCTCAGCGCTTGCCAGATCTGTAATAACAAAAGGAATATGTTCTAGCCCTTTTGGCCGTGGAGCATAATCAGGAGCGTCAAAATCCTGGTTCAGGATCGGCTTATAAAGTTTGCGCATCAGCTCTATGGCTTCTTCTTCCATGGAGCCGACCACAATTCGGTCCGGGTAGAAGGAATCGGCGATGGCGCTTCCTTCCCTTAAGAACTCAGGATTACTGACCACGTGGAAAGTAGGAGCGTCACTCTTGCTTCTGCGAGCCGGCACAGGCTGCACCTGTTGCACACCCTGGTTAACCAGCATCTCCACCCAGTTTCCTGAGCCCACAGGAACGGTGGACTTGTTGACGATAACTCTATTGCGGTTGGAATCCAGGGCGCCCCCGATGCCCCTGGCCACGGTCATAACCTGGGAAAGATCAGGCTCACCGTTGGCGTGGGAAGGAGTTCCCACCGCGATGAAAATGATCTGGGACTTCTTGACCGCTTTGTTCAGATCACCGGTAAACTCAAGCAATCCGGTCTTGATACCGTCACTGACAAATTCTTGCAACCCTGGCTCGAAGAAAGGAACGACGCCCTCTTTCAAACGGTCGAGACGATCCGGATTCGACTCAACTGCGATGACTTCATGGCCTAAGTAAGCCAGACACGCACTGGTAACGAGCCCCACATAACCGGCTCCAACAACACAGATCTCCACAACCGAAATTCCTCAACTATTGACTACAGGTCGAAATTGCAACACCTAATATAACAATAAGTACCGATCATTTTCGGGAAGACTTTGGAAGAATATTTGAAAGTTTAGCCAATACCAGATGCTTTCATTAAAAAGTGAGAGCCTTGAGTTCGCTTGACAAAAGGGGGCGGAAAGCAGTATCCCTTGTGCGAACAGAGCCAGACGGAAATCAAGAAAGAGAACACTGATGAGCAACAGCATCGAAGATTTTATAAATACGATTGCAAAGCTGAGAGGTCCTGACGGATGCCCCTGGGACAGAGAGCAGACCCACCAGAGCCTCGGACGCTATCTGATCGAAGAGACCTATGAAGTCCTGGAAGCCATTCACCTGGATGAACCTTCTAAGTTAAAAGAGGAGCTGGGAGACCTGTTTCTTCAAATCGTTCTCAACGCCCAGGTGGCGAAAGACAATGCTGAATTCGACATTTATGATGTTGCCCAGGCCATCAACGAAAAGATGATAAGCCGTCATCCCCATGTCTTTGGCGAAAACAAACTGGAAAACCCTGACCAGGTTGTGGCTCAATGGGAAGATTTGAAAGAGAAGGAAAAAGAGACTAATGGCAAACCAGCCGGCAGCCTGGAGAATATCTCCCGAAGTCTACCGGCACTGTTACAGGCATTGAAAGTTTCAGAGAAAGCCGTCGGCCAGGGTTTCGAATGGAAAGAAGAAGAAGACGTCTGGGACAAGCTCATAAGCGAATTAAATGAATTCAGGGACGCCCTGGCGGAAGCTAAAACGAGACCGGATGAGGATCTTCAGGAAGAGGTCGAGCTGGAGCTGGGAGACGTTTTGTTCTGCATCGTCAACGTGGCCCGCTGGCAAAAGATTAACCCGGAAGAAGCCCTTCTCAAAGCAATCACTAAATTCAAGACTCGTTTCAGAGAGATGGAGGAGATTTCCGAAACACCACTGAAAGAGCTGACCAAAGACCAGCTCTACGATCTCTGGATCCAGGCCAAAGCGGAAGTCAAATCAAAAAAGGAAAGTAACTAAAGAGACTCCTCGCTCTTCTTATTAGCTTCTTTCTCTTTCCCTTCAAAAGCCAGTTTTTTGGTGCTGGTCAGCTTGAGGGGCACGTTATTATCCAGAGCCAGATCGACAAACTCCAGCTGTTCCCGGAACTGTTCCACCGATGCCATGATTGAAGATAGGCGACCCAGCCTCTGGGTCAAAGTGGTATCGGGAATTCCAATTCGGAACGTGGTCTTATCCGTCTGCACTCTCACGTCGAATTGTCGCCTGAGATCAACCAGGGCTACTTTCTCTTCGGTCTGAGACTCAATATATTTTATCCAGGTGGCCCACTGTTTCACTTCCTGGTCGGAAAAGAGATGATTTGCTTTTACCTTCTGTACATCGGCGCTGAAAAGCAGCTTCGGCTTAGGGTAAGAAGGAAATTTAGCCACAGGAACAAGCCTGCCGCTCTCGGCTATGACATATTGAATCGGCTTCTCCGGGTCAGAAGTGAGACTGGCCCAGGGGAACTCCTCTTTCACTTTTATAATCACCCGAGGACGGGGAAAAACATATCGTCGGACAAAAGCAAACTTAACCGACTCCAGGGCCTCGACCTCTTTTTCCACCTTCTTAGGATCAATCTGAAAAATCGGAGTGTCCACATACTTGGAGAGAATATTTTTGACCTTTGATGTGGCTAGATAGTTATTGCCCGATACTTCCACGCCTCTGTCCAGATCCTGAATACTCCATGGAGAATGGCTCAAGAAGAATGCGCCTGACCCCACCAGTAATACCATCAGGAAGTAACGAAGCATCTGCTGTCTGACCCGGGTATGCCGGGCCACTTTGCGCTTCTGTCGCCTGCTTTTCATCCAGGCACGTCGTTCACGGGCTTCAAG
>JAUIJG010000019.1 GCA_030431355.1 bacterium | reverse complement strand
ATCCGCCGTACAAAAACTGATCATCGAGGAGGGTCTCAAGTTCTCGGGTATTGATGTAGCCAGCCTTGACCGCGAGAAGTCCGAGATAAGACTTCTGGGACTTTCCGAACCCCTCCTCCTGCTGCTGCTCCAAAAGCTCCTGAAGCTGCGATTCATTGATGATTCCTGAGGCCACCATATATCGTCCCAGCCTGAAACGTTTGCGGTTATGGTAGCAATTGGAGAGAAATTGAATTCTCGTAAAAAGAGGAAAGATGAAACGCTGAGACTCAAGCTCTTGAAGCATTCGCAGGGTTTCATCCATGGGGATTTGATTCTTCGCTTCCAGGGACCTTACGATGGACTCGATGGAAGCATAATCGTCCACCAGCTGCAAAACCCAATTCTGGGGCGCCGGCAGAGAAAAGTCGTCTTTTATTCCTCTTCCCGCTTCCGTCAATACTGGAATTGAGTTGTAGAGAATATGGGTGGCCAGGGTACTACCGCCACCCCGCAAGCGTCTCCTGTCGATGCCTGAAACCGTGGCACAGACATAGTCGGCCAGGAGAGGATGGCGGGCGAAGATTCCGAAGGGACTGTCGTAGACATTGAGAATCAAGCCACCGGTGGTGTTGTCTTTCGTGAGGGTCACGGCTCCGTCGGCTTTGACAAAGAGCAGTACACCGTTTGATTTGAGAAGTCTCTTGGCGTATTGAGCGAACTTGACCATGGTCTCCATGGGGAGTGAAAAGCCTGTTTGCATCAGGTCAATTATCAAGCCATCGACGGATTTGCCAGAGTCGATCAATCTATCCAGCTGGGCGATCAGATCCTCGCGGTAAGAATATGTAAGAAACGTTTGGGAGGCGCCATAGTATTTCTTCTCTTCTATAAGAATCTCTTTGTCAGTCTCGAACTTTCTTTTGGGGATATTCGAACTTGTTTGTGACTGAGGCAATGTTTTTCCTGGAAGTTCTTTATTTCTCTGGTGATGGCATTCTCAATGGTTTATATTCCCGTTTTTAGCCCTTGGTCTCGGTCTGGGGCGGATTTTGAACGGGAGCAGGACCTATGCTGGTCCCCGATAATTTGTCGGCCAGGGGATCCGGAGGGGCGATGAAAAGCGCCTTGATAGCTAGTCGATTATATTTGCTTCCCACATCGATTATGAGGTCGTGCTTACGATGGGTTACCAGTCTGAACCTGGGACCACCGGTTTTGGGTGTTGCCATGGCCACAAGCTTGTATGCCGGATCTGATTTGTGCCCTATCAGGTCGATATATTTTGGTATCGAGATAAGTGTCGGATCGTGGAGCCAGGCTTTGGCCAGGTCGACTCGATTATTCCTCAGGCATTGCACAAACTGAGTGATGATCGATGAAGGCTGGCTGCTGTTAGTGGCTCCAGCCAGGCTGTACTTGCCTCCGTTTGCTACCAGAGTTATGCCATAGGAGGTAGAGTTCGGTTTAGGGAGTTTGCTGTCTTTACTGTCCGATGCGGATACGGCCAGGACAATGTTGTTGCCGGCGAAAGTGACGGTGCCCGAGACATTGTTCAATAGATATGGCGGAATGGCTGAAAATGGGTCATTGGTGACAATCCAGGCTCCGTTATAGGGCTTAAATGCTTGCAACCAGATTCGTCCACTCAGGCGATTATTGCCAGCCAATATTAGATATCTGGGACCTGACGCGCTCACCACTTTTTTCTGAATTCGTCTTCTGCCAACCTTCACGACTTTGGTGGTGGTGGTTACTGACCGAACCAGTCTGGCGTCGTTGAGATTTATATTGGCCGGGTATTCTATCGTCTCAACGCTGGTGCCGATCTGTAAAAAGAGTATCGATTTGTCCTGTCCTTTAGGGAAAAACCAGATTCTGCCACCACCCACATCGAGAAGCTTTACGTCGAGATCTTTCAGGGTGGGGTTCTCTTTTATGATCTTGCTGCCGCCGCTACTGGCTACGTTGGCCTGGCTGAGATACTGTTTGAACTCATTGAGGAATTGTCGCCAGGATTCCGAGCCGGGACTGACCCGGTAAGCCTTGCCCAATTGATTCAGGCGAATACCGGCAAGACTGACTGGAGCTGCGGTTGTCTCGGCAGGCGGGGAAGCGGGCTGAGCCAGGACCTTTTCTGCCGGTCCGAACATAACTGTCGTGAAGGTGCCGGTTACGGACAGGATTGTGGCGGCCATAGTGGATCGGCGGTCTAGTTTATACATAAAATTTCCTGATCTTATAGAGAACTGTGTTGAACTTTTGGCTCAGAGCTTCTTTTAGAGTATCTTCCGGCGTATTTTAACTTGTTTTGGCAAGTTCTTTTTTAGAAAGTATTCGATGTCAGTATCGTAATAGCCGCAACATTAATTTTGCTCCAGTGGGAATTCTCCCATGGCTCACTCCGACCGGGGGATGTAGATTAGAGTCAAGCCGGGTCTCATTGAACCAAGATTAGACGAGGATAGCCCGGCGGAAACGGTAACAGATGAACTTTCAGCCGCAACAATCAATCGGTCAAGCAGGAGGCGATATCGCTTCCACTCCGGCCACCGGCACCCATGAACTGGGCGGTGCCGGCTTGTCTGCTTCGGTGGAAGGTCAACTCAGCCATCCTGGAGACGTCAGCAGTGCCCACAATTTCTTCGCCGGCGACGGCGGAGGCCAGGCGGCTAACGCCCTGGGCGGTCAGATCGACTTCTCCGGAGCGATGATGCCATCCGGCGCTGAGTCTGCAGCCATGTCTGTTCCGCTACCCACAGGCGCTGAGTCGGCAGCCTTTGCCGCTCCCATCATGCCGGGATCTGAGTCCCAGGCTCTGGTCGGTCTTGTGGCAGGAGCCAATGAACCTATCTCTCCCTTGATTCAGATGATCATGAGAATGCCTGGAGCCATGGGCTTACTCAATTCATTCTTTGAATTCTTCTCTAACTTCTTCTTCTCTCAGACTTCTATATTCGATCTTTTAAATCCGGCATTTCTCGGCGCTCAAGTATATTCCGCCATAAGTCAGGGCGTTCATCACATGCCCCTGAGTCTTTCAATACTTCCAGGGAATGCTCCTATATTTTCTACTCTTAATGGTCTGGGTCAGCCGATGCTTACTTCGGACTTGCTTTCCCATAAACTAAATCTGTCTCTTGGTAATGCCCCGGTCTCCACGATGGGAGTTAAAGATTTTGCTTCCTTCCGCAGTCAATTCAATGTTAATGGCACCGCATCCTTAAATAAGGCTGTCTTCGAAGGGGCTCCCGGAGGAGCGGCCGGTCAACCTGCCGGCATACTTTCCGGACCCGGAATGACCGACTCTGCCGTGTCGAACCAGATTGCCGGCAATTCAAGGTTGTTCTCGGACAAGATAGGCGGAACCTCAATACGTCTTGGACCCGCCAATTCGAATACGGCGAGCGTCGCAACTACTAATGGTTTAAATAATTCTTCCGTCAATCTTGCCGGTGTGAACAATAACATCAACTCGGTTTTGGGTAACAACTACCAGGTTGGCGAATTTGGTCAGGGTCTTCTTGGCAAAGCCGGTTCGGTTGAACCAGCCGGATTCAATTACGGTGGCTCCGGAGATCTTGGTCAAACTCTGGCTCCGGACCTTGGTCCTTCCGGTGCTGTCTCAGATCAACTCGGTCAGAGACAGTTATTGGCAATGGATAACTCCGCCAAATCTTTCGGTCCTACTATCTCTGACGCAGGCGAACGTCTTAAAACTGCTCTGGATGTTGACCCGGGCGCTTCCGATGCCGCCGGGCAGATAGGTGGATTGAAAGCCAAACAACTTACCCTTGATGGGGTCAACGCTCCCCAGAAAGTACAGCCGACAACCTTGAGCAAACCGGCTCCTACAGCTTCCCATGCTAATACCCAGGCACAACAGACTTCTTCTCACGGGCATTCCGCTGCCGGCCACTCTCAAAAAGCAACCTCTCACGGGCATCATCGCTCCCATGCGGACCATAAAGTTGAGCATAAACCAGCTCACAGAGCCGCTCATAGCAGTGAGACCGGCAATGACCATAAACTTCTTGCCGACGCCAAACAGCCGGATATGGTTGAAAGTTCCGGAGAAATGGTCTCTTACACCGTTCAGAAAGGGGACAACCTCTGGAACATAGCCAGAGATCATCTCGGTGACGGCGTTAAATGGCAGGAGATTTTTCAGCATAACCAGGATGTTCTCGGCTCCAACCCGGATCTTATTTATCCCGGAACCACAATAGAACTTCCCGGTCAGATGGCTGATATTGCCCAAAATGGTGCTACAACATATACAGTCCAACCCGGAGACAACCTCTGGGACATCTCTGAGCATTTCCTCGGTGAAGGTCATCAGTGGGGTGATATCTACAGCCTGAATCAGAATGTGATCGGCTCCAATCCCAGTCTCATTCATCCTGGTCAACAGTTGAGTCTGCCCCAGGCTGACCCGACCGGTACCGCTCTCTCCAATGCCGCCAATCAACCGATGACCCCAACCGGACAGGAGATGACCAATACCCCTCCCGTTGACGCAGCCGGTGAGAATTCTATGGCGGAGACCTTTAACGACCCGGGTCCTGCCGCAAATACTGAAAGCATGAACGGCGCTACCCAGACTGAGTCCTATGGGCGAGAGTCCCTGGAGCCCATGGAGACCGAAGCTCCTGAGATAAGCCATGAATTCATTCCCAGCCAACCTGCTCCTGGATTAATGCAAGCTTTTAAGCCCACAATCTCCCAGGCGATGCCTGCTACTCAAACTGGATTGCCGGTCATACCAAATAATTCTCAGCCAATTCCGGCTGGTCCCGGGTCCGCCCAGGCTGCCACCATAAATAGTGGTAACAAAGGTGTTGTCTCCGCAGCAGGCTTGTACGGCGACCTGACCAATATTTTGAACGGTAAGAAGTAATTAGTTTTCTGATTTAAGTTTTCGGCACAAGTTGGTGGCGGCTCTCTCCACGTCTGGCAAAGTCGCCCTTTGGGATTGAGCACTTTCCTCCACCGCTTCTATTCCGAAATCAGACCAGTTTACCTCGGCTGCCGCTCTGGCCGGTATTATCCAAAGAGGAGTTTCCTTCTGCCCACATACATGAGCCAGTTCGCCTATGGCTTTCCCTTGTAGCGATTGAGAGTCCAAATGACCTTCGGCTCCGATAACAAGATCATTTTTCTCCACCGCGTTCGCCAGGTTGGTGGCATCAGAGAACCATTCGAAGCCACTTACCAGTTTAACGCTATCGGAGTTTTGAACAGACACCATAGCAAAAGGCACTCCCCCCGCCGCTCCTGCCCCTGGGATTCCGGAGGCATTTACACCGGTAGTCTTTTCCATCACGGAGGCGAAATGTCTGAGACCCCTGTCGAGCTCCTCGACAATATCAGGAGAAGCACCTTTTTGGGGACCGTAAACATAAGCGGCTCCATGCTCTCCGAAAAGTGGATTGTTTACGTCGCATAGAACGGTGAGACTCACTCCTTCCAGCGTTTTCACAAGCTTGTCTGTATCGATGGAGGAGATTTTTATGAGGTTTTTTCCACATGGTTTGAGCTCTCTTCCCTGCTCATCCAGAAATCTGGCTCCTAATTCATAGAGGATTCCCGTGCCACCATCGGTAGAGGCGCTGCCTCCCACTGTCAGACAAACGTCCTTAATACCCTGATTCAGGCATTCTTTTATTACCTGTCCGCATCCTCTAGTATGAGAGAGCAGTGGCTCCAGGTTCTCTCCTTCCAAGTGAGCGATACCGCTGGCGGAGGCAAGCTCCACCAAAGCCCTTTTCCCATTTGAGCCCTTCTGTTCAGTCAGCAGCCATCGGCAGTCGACCATCTTGTCCGTTGGACCAAGTACCTTCGTAGCCTTGAGTTCTCCTTCCAGCAAGTAGTGAAGAGATTCGATGGTACCGTCCCCACCATCTGCTAGAGGGAAGTAGTGGGCGGTGGCAGCAGGAAACACGCGTTTGATACCGAATGCAATGGCTTGGCAGAGTTCCAGGGGGGAGAATGTGCCTTTGTAGGCACAAGGAGCGATTAGAAAGTTCTTCGGCAAGTCTCTATTGTTTTTCAAGGCGATTTACTACTTTGTTAGATGGCCCGATAGTAAATCAGAGTATGTCAGATTATTTGTTTGGGCATTGATAGTATCGAGCCGCGGCATATTAATTCTTGTTTTTTTCAATCTTTCTGGATGCTCTTTTAATTTCCCATGGGCTTTTGACTTTCGCTCTTTCCTGGGGCTTTATGCCGCTTTCGTGCCGGTTTATCGGTCGTAGCAAGAGGGAAAGTTCTCTAAGGAAAGGTTTGTATTTGTCAGGAGGGGGCTTAGCGCATGGTTGAACTCAAAGCACCGGTGATTACAACGGAGGTGGAGCTGTTTCTATTGCGTCTGGAGCGCACCACCCGAGAGGCTGGCGGATTCAATGCGGAGCTGCCGGATTGCGGACACAGGGCATCTCCTAAGTTTTTCGAAGGCTATGAAAGTAAATTGTCTCCTTATAAGGCGAATCAGGCCTGGCCAGGGCGCAAGTATGAGTTGATTGGAAACTCCTTCAATCTCGATAGTCGTATCATAGACACCATAAGTGATACCAGGCGCTCCGCCTGTATTGCCGTTGTGCTGACCAGGGGAGAAGGCAATCGTAAGTGTTTGAGCGTGGAAGATGCCTTTACATATAAAGGATTCTTAGAATGTCTGAGCCGTTTCGAATATGACTGGCTAAGCAAGCAGCCGCCCTCAACACTAATAGGACCGGCTTATGATTCTTATGGAGAGTTATTGCCGGAGTCTTTCGCCGTTTGGAGGCGTACTCTTTAGCTATTAACGGGCTTCGGCTTCGAAGTTTTTCAGCTTTTCCGACCAGCTGCCGCTTTCACCTGCTCGGTCTTGCTCCATCTTGTCCACCCGGCGGCTATGGCGTCCACCTTCGAAGCTTTCTTCCAGCCAGGCTTTGATTATTTTAGGAATAAGACTCTCTTCAGTGGTTCTCTCTCCGAAGCAGAGAACATTGGAGTCGTTATGCTGTCTGCTCAATCTTGCCGTCTCTTCATTGTGGCAGAGAGCTGCTCTTACTCCTCTTACTTTGTTTGCGGTCATGGATACACCGATACCGGAGCCGCAGACTATGATGCCGCGCTTGTGTTCTCCCCGGGATATGGATTGGGCAACGGCCCTTGCATAGTCCGGGTAATCACAGGAAGCCGTGTCCATGGTTCCATAGTCTTTCCACCCGAGACCGCACTCTTCAAGAATTTTTTTTACTGTCTCTTTTGCTTTGAAGCCTGCGTGGTCACTTCCGATTGCTATTATTTCGGCCATTGACTCTGATTATCTCCTCTAGCATCTATGGATATTGGTGATTGGGATTTGACTGTTACTTCGGAAATTTTGGCTGCAAATTTCATTAATTCTTGCCGACTTGCCTGGATTTTAACACTTATATCAGCCGACTACGTAATTTCCCCATGGATAACAGGCACACCGTGGAACATAGTAATGTTGGCCGCAGCTTGGGCTCCCAGGGAGCTTAAGATATTGAGTTTAAAATCTTCCCCACTAGCTGAAAATCAAATTCTCACAAATTCAATCAGGGACCTAAATTACCTATGGGCAATGAAGTTAATGAAACGGAAGTAGTAAAGCCTCCTAAAGCAGGCGATCAGGTAGACCACGTCGAAACCGGTGGTGACCAGGATACAGGCACGGACAAGGCCAGGGCGGAAGCTCTCACTCCCGGTGACGCTGACCGCATGGCAGGCAGTATTACCGAAGGATCCGGCGACAAGCTGGTTCCCGCGGTAGAGCTAGGAGCCGAAGGTGATGAAGCCAAGCCTCTTACTGAAGAAGAGCGAAATGAAGCAGCCCTGAAGAAATTAAAAGAAGAAGGTCAAGGTCCGGCTGATATGCCGGGTGTAGAAGATGTGGTCACCTTACGCACAGGGGTGAAGGTCAACGAGCCCCGGGACGCTGCGGAAGGGGACGCCGAGCCTCCGAAGCCGCCTGACGCATCTGACGATGAAGGTGATGCCAAAAAAGATACTCCTCCGGAAACAGCAGAGATAGATCCCAAGGTCGCTGCGGAGATGGAGGCGGTGAAGGCGCATTTGGAAGCCCTGTTTACCAACAATGATCCCCAGAAGCAGCTTCTGGCAGTGGATAGTCTTGCTGCCGACGGAGTGACTTCGTTCCAGCTACAAGATGGCGGCAACAGTCATAACTTTACTTTGCAAAAGTCCGAAATTGCAGGCAATCGAGGTGTCAGCAATCCTAAGTATGCCAACATGACCCACTTCTATGTGGATGGAAAAGTAGCTCTTAGAGGAAACTTGCTGACCAATCCCGGAGACGGACCTAAATTTGACCAGCAGAGACACTACAAAACTGGACAACTGGTAGATTTTGCCGGCACCAAGGGTGGTCCGGTGATGGAAGGTATAAAAGGAGAGCTTGAAGGCGCCAAAGTTCTGATTGAGAGAAACGGCGTCAAGATGGAAGCCACCGCCGTCAAAGGTGACGACGGCCAGATAACCTTTGAAATGAAAGAGGTTAAGCCTCCGCCGAAAGAGGTGGATCCGCAGACCGCTCAAGCCGAGCGCCTGAAAGAGTTCGACCTCCATCCTGAGAAGTTCTTGCCCCAGCTTAGCGGCTCCGATATGGAAGCCCGACTCGGGGTCATGAAGACCATGAGCGACATGGATATCCAGAATCTGAAGGTGGAGACCCGGGATGGTCAGACCTTCAATCTCAATTCGACCTTTATTGAAGGCAAGGATGGCGCTCCTCCTCAGATGATCTTGAAAATGAACGACAAAGTGGCCCTCCATGCTACCTTTGCCGAAAGTGGTATTAAGATGCAGGGTGATCAAGCCACCTACGATCAGTTGAACTCCATTGACTGGCGCGGGGCTAAGGTCACCATCGATTACGCCAACGAAAGCACCGAAGATAAGACTTTCACCATGCCGGAAGTGCTTGGTGGTAAGACCGAGACGGTTCAACTCGAAGGTGAAGAAGCCAGAAAGATGATGCTCGGCAAAGTTCCCGACGGGGACCTGGAAAGAGTGGCGGAGCATAAAGATAACGCCAGAGCCATGGCAGGTTTCGTGGAAGGCTCCACCGGATTTAAATTCCCGCAATCGGAGAATATGCAGCAAGTCTACGATTACATGAAGTCCAATCCGGATGCTTTCACCATTGTGGGTCAGGGAAATGATCTTAAACCCCGGTCCGGAGACATTATTCTCGTTAAGCCTAAAGAAGGAGTAGAAGGTTTGCCTTCCGGTACCGACGCCATGGTCGGCATTCTGGATGGTAAAGGCAGAATTGTCATTCCTGAAGGCGATGGAACCCAATTCAAGACCGTAGGTGATGTGAGCAACGTTAGCTCAAACTACGACTTCCAGCTCTACCGACCGAAGAGCTTGCCGGTGGAACGTGCAGTGGAAGAGGAGTCTCCTCCCAAAGCTGAGCCGGAAACCAGCGTAGATGTTGGCAAGGCTGTCGCCGGGTTAGCTGGCCGAGAAGCTTATAGAGAGACTCCTCCCTGGAAGAGCAGCGAAGCGGCAGTTAATTTCGGAGAGGGCAAAATCCCTGAGAACAAAGCCGGTACTCTTGCCGTGGGAAGTGTTCTTAAAGACGCAGGTCTCGATATTACACCTGATGCTCGAGCCAGCGAACTGGACAAGAGCATGGCCGCTCTAGCTGAACAGGGTAGGTTTGAGCCACGTCAGATCATCACAGATCCTGCCCAGCTCAAAGATTTGCCTCCTGGTTCGGTTGTTATCGCCCGCACCCAGGATGATGCGTCGGCCCTTAAATGGTCCCAGGACGGTGACAAAGGCTATAGATCCCATTCCGCCATCAAAGGAGAAGGCGACGCCTTCTTCCATATAGATGATGATGCGAAGTGGAAAGCCGAGACCCAGGCTGATGCTATCTCCAGCGAGACTTACAAAGAATTTGTCGTCTATAAGCCAAAAGTACAGGAAGCACCGCCTGCAAGGGAAGAAGAGGCTTCCGGCAAGGTTATCGATGACGTGGCTTCCATGCTCAAGACTCCTGAGTTCGGTAATCCAAAAGCCTTTGAATGGCTCGACCCAGATGCCAGCATGGCTGATATCGAAAAGGGAATGCTTGAGAGAAGCGATAAATTCGAATCCACTCAGATTGCTGCCGGGGATCTCGATCCTGCAAAAGGCAATCTCAGAAATGGAGACATCGTAGCGGCTGGTGAGCCGGGCGAAGGCAAGTTCGCTGTTTATCAGCAAAACGAGTACTTCAAGGAAGGCCGTTTCATCATCCCCTCCGGAGATGCCGCCAATCCTTTTAAACAATTCTCCACCGTAGATGGTACCGGACTGAAGCCGGACGCTGACGGAAACTTCCGAGTTTATCGCGCTAAAGAGGCGCCGGAAGAGAAGCCGGCGGAAGCAGACGGCGATGACAAAACCGGAGACACTTCGGAAAGAGGCAACTTCGATGATCTTACCGCTGCCGAAGTGGCTGAGAGAATTAGAGGCGCCCACGAGAAATTTGTGGAAGCCAACAAGAACAGAAACTTCTCAAGTCTCGATTCATTTAACGCGGTCCTGAAAGATGCTACTGGTAATGCCGATCTGCCAGACTTCAAAGATGTGGCAGAGTTGGAAGCGAAGTTGCCGGAGTTAGGTTTCAAGCCGATAACCGAGAATGCCCAGGTGGGTGATCTGGTTATTATGAAGCCGAAAACCGAAGGTGTAGGAAGACCGGAAGTTGGTTACATCTCCGAAAGAAATGGAACCATCCGCTTCGGCAACCAGGAAGCGCGCTACAACGATCTGATCAAAACCCATGACATAAGTGTCTATCGCGCCGGTAAAGATGTCGCCGAGGCAAGACCGGAAGAGGCTAAGCCGGAGGAGAGCGCTTCAGCCACCTGGTCGGACAGAGCAAAAGCGCTTGGCAGTGTGGACTACCTTGGTGAGGGGAATAATCCCTGGGCTGACGCTCCTGTCAATCCGCTAGATAGAGAATTCAGCACAGCCACCCGGGAAGCAATGTTCACAACCTGGGCAATCTCCAAAGAGCTTGATAGTGTCAATCCGGATCATTTCAATCCGACAATGACGGCAGGTGCCCTTAGAGGCAAGCTTGCCGTACCCCAGAGCGGTTTCGAAAGATTGCCGCTGGCCGCTAACACCGATCCCAGTACCCTGAAAGAAGGGGATATCATCTTCGGAATGAATCAAACCGATGACGGTAAGAATGAAAGGTATTTCGGTGTTGTTGGTAGTGACGGCAAAGTCTACAGCACAAGCCTTGGAGAGGATAACAGAATATCCTGGCAGGGAAGGGAGTTAAGTAGTTTTGAAGGCTTCAAGCAGTTGGAGCGATATTCTTCTAAAGCTTCCGCCAGTGATGCCGCTCCGGAAAACTCCGAGATAAAAGGACCGGAGAATCCAACCGAGGCCATGGAGAGCGCTACAGCCGCCCGGGATATGCTTACACCACTCTTCGATACCCAGGCCCAGAGTCTCATCGGTGATGCCGATGTGGATGCCATAAGGCGCATGGGCGTGACCGAAATTACGGTGACCAAAGGCGATAAGAGCCATGTTCTCAAGTTTGGTGAAGTCAACGGACAGCCTTCGCTCAGTGTTGATGACAAAGTTCTCTTGCAGGAAGGTCGCATGGACGGCAGATATGTGAACAACTACAAATTCACCGATCTTGCCGGTGCCACTTTCGAAGTGAAGTTCATCAACGGCAATCCGATAACGGTTAAATTGCCCGATGACTACGGCAAGGACCGTGCGCCTACTAAAGGATAAAGAGGAAAGGTCGGCTTTGAGTTAAATAAGAGAGCGGGGCTATTTGTATGCAGCCAGCATACGACAGCGTAACTCGTTTATATCCTGGGGTGTTTCAAACTTGGCGCCGGTCTCTTGAATATCTTTCATGCGGTCTGCTCTAAAGAGGAGCACATCGTCCCTCTCATGGCAGTACGCTACCACGAGCCACATTCCGTCTTCCTGGAGAATAACCAGGGGATCGAGAATGACACGATCTACTGTCTCTCTGGCTACGCTGTAATAGTTGACTGATATGGAAAGGTGCTTGAGTAGGGATTTTTCTAGAAGTGGCAGCTTTTCGTCCACCGGATACATAGGATAGGCGAAGCTCTCCTCCGCCATGTATTTTTCCAGTTGTTCATTTACCGGATTGCTGGCTCTCTGCGCTGCCTCTTCATCGGCTTTTGTCTCTTCCCTCTCTTCCTGGAAGAGTGCACCGATTCGCGCAATCTCTCTGTCTTCTCCGTCAAAAGGAGACCAGGTCGCTTCGTTTTGAATGAATTCTCTGGTGGAGCCGGCCAACTGATCTTCAAAATCCAGTCCATCTATGGAAAGTTGCCTTACCTGAGGATCATTGAAGAATGAATTTTCCAGAGAAGAGTTCAAGTCGATGTCCGAATCTAAATAAGCAAGCTCAAGCTCTTCAAAATCCCCATCTTCCATCTCTTCACAGCCCAGAACCGATTCTACGATGGCGTCGGCCAGTTCATCAGACATGGACTCTAACTGTTCCGGCACAAGGTTGGATAGTTTGGAGATTATCTCCTTGATCAATTCATCTTTCTGTTCGGCGTGAATAGTTACACCTGCCACCAACCTGTCGAAAAGCCTCGCGCCGGTTAACAGAAGAAAACACTCTTCGGGCGTCAGCTTAAGCAGCTTATCTTCATCCATAAATGCACCTTGCTAGACTCAACCTTGATTGGGTTTTGCCTTCCTGAGCACGTTTTCCACAGATTTGAGAAACGCGCTCTTGCTAGAACCTCGTCCGAGAATAACGGCCTATAGTCCTAGCCTAGCATTGCAAGAGCATTTAGGGTAGATTTTTCCTGGATTTTGGCTCTCTTATGAGAGGATCACATACTCTCAGGGGCGCTTACGCCTATGATCTTGAGTACGTTCTCCAGAACCTGTTTGGTAGCCATTATCAGCCCGAGCCTGGCCCGTGTTACCGATAAATCGCCTGTAATCACCCTTGAGACCTCGTAATACTTTTGCAGGTCGTTGGCCAGGTCGTAGGCGTATCTGGCCAATTTCCCTGGCTGCCAGCTGTTTACGGCTTCTTCAACTTCCTGGGGAAAAGCTTGAATTTTAAGTACAAGTTTCTTTTCATGGGCGTAAATTGCGGGATCTTCTGAGAACGCTTCCATAAATACGGACGGATCTTTTTTGAAGAGCTCTTTGAACTCTTCTAATTTTTCCGCTGTTAAAAGAGGCGCTTCTTCTTCTTTTGTCTCAGGATTTAAGTAGGGCTCCAGTGCCTTTCTCAAAATTGAACAACAGCGTGCGTGGGCGTACTGTATGTAAAAGGCAGGATTCTCCTTGCTCGATTGTTTGGCCAGTTCCAGGTCGAAATTAATTGGGTTCTGGGGATTCGATTCGGCCAGATAGTATCTGACGGCGTCCACCCCGACTTCATCCATTACCTCTTCCAGGGTTACCACAGTACCCCGGCGTTTGGACATTCTTACAATCTCTCCGTCCCTGTTTAAGTTCACAATCTGGGTTAATACCACTGCCAGCTTTTCCGGATCTTCTCCCAGGGCTTTCACTGTGGCTTTGATTCCTGGCACCTGACCATGGTGATCGGCACCCCAGATGTTAATCATAAGGTCATAACCACGCTCGAACTTGTCCATGTGATAGGCCGCATCACCGGCGAGATAGGTGTACCGGCCGGTGCTCTTCTTCAACACCCGGTCTCTGATATCTCCTAACTCTTCTGCTTTGAGCCAGATCGCACCTTCCTTTTCATAAGTGTAATTAGATTCACCCAGCTTCTTCATGGCCGCTTCTACTTTGTTTGCTTTATGCAGATCCAGCTCCGAGAACCAGATGTCGAATTTTACTCCCAGCCGGCCAAGAAGGTCCTCGTGATACTTTCTGATGGATTCTTTCACCAGGTCACCAACTTGATGCATGGCTTCTTCTGAATCCAGGTTCAGGAACTTGTCTCCATGCTCCTGCACTACTTTATCCACATACTCTTCCAGGGAGTCCTCCGGATAACCTTTTTCCGGATAGGGGACATCCCTGCCCAGTTTCTTCTGATAGAGACTCCAGGAGCAATCGGCCAGCTGGCTAATCTGTTCGCCTGCATCATTGACAAGAAATTCTTCTATCACTTCGTGACCGGCAAATTTAAAGAGATTCGCCAGGCAGCTTCCCAGTACTGCGCCTCGGCCGTGGCCGATGTGCAGGTCTCCTGTCGGGTTGGCTGAAACATACTCGATGTTGATTTTCTTTTTCTCTATTGATTCCGGCTTTCCGAAGTCGTTACCCCGGGAATGCACTTCTGCCAGAGATTCACAGAGCCAGCCTTTGCCCAGTTTGAAATTGATAAAGCCTGGATTTGCCACTTCTTGGGAAAATGGCGGTGCACCGTTCTTGCTTGCTTCTTTGCCGATGTATTCGGAGAGAACCTCTGCGATCTTGATAGGAGAGGATTTTAAGTGTCTGGCTAATTTTAAGGCGACACCACAGGCGAGGTCACCATGCTCTTCGAGTTTAGGTGTCTCAATGATTATAGGCTCCGGGCATTCATCGAATTTAGGCACTGCGCCTTCTTCAGATGCTTTTTTAAAAGCCGACTCGACCAATCCCTCTAGTTTGCTCTTGATCATAAGTAACCGTTTCTACCTCTGAAAATAGTGAAGCACTCACCGGCTCATCCAGGGTTTCATTCCTGAATAGCAGTAGCTCTCAACAAGAGGGATCATATTACATATAGAAGCCGTAGGACGACTGCTTAATCCTTTTTCTTACATAAATTGAAGCGCCAGCAACCTTTACGCCAAATCCGTAAGTGGTGGTATATATAGTGGCGTAATTGAGATCAAGACAAAGATTTTACTTGTTGTCCTGATTGAATATTCCGTTGATGTTTTGCCAGATCTTTTGCCAGCGGACAGGCTGTTGGCTGGGCGGTGTGCCCTCTCTCTGCTGCCTTCGTTTACCCATTTCGTCTTTGAGCATTTGCTGGAGTTGGTCTCTTTGCTGGTTTGAAAGCAGCTCTTTTTTCTTGATCAGAATTTTAGTCGCTTCACCTTTCAGTTCACTGATTAAAGAATCGACTTTCTTCTGCAGCATAATCAAGTCTGTGGAGTCGGCTTTCGGGTCCGCCATCAATTTTTTGACTTTCTGCTGCTTCTCTTGAATTTCAGGTTGAAGTTTCTGGTACTTCTCAAACCATTCTTGGTCCAACTGCTGAATCTTGACGCTTTGATCTTTAGAAAGATTCAGCTTCTCATAGTCGATTTCACAGTGACCGCAAGGAGTTTTTCCGTCCGCAAAGGCAGGCCGAGTCGACGATGCAACTATCGTCAAGGAAGAGATAGCGGCTAATGAAATAACTACAATAGCTCTTCTACTGCTCATAAATGACTGCCTCGGCAACGTCTGACGTCTCCTTAAAAGATGATTCTATCAAGTATGCTTCCGCAGATACAGGCACAAATTGCTGATCATCCGGTGAAGCCAGCCATACAGCCACTGTGCCCAGGAGTCCGATAACTGCGGCAGCTGCCACCGCAATCACTTTGAACCTTGGATGCCTGGTGATTGAAACAATTTTCTTGGGCTGTTTAGCCACTTTCTTTTGTTTAAAAGGTACAACTTGCAGTTTTCTCTTGACTTCGGGCCAGATGTCCAGATCTTCAGGAATCTCCGGTTTGTAGTTCTCTTCCAGAAGGGTTCCTACGGAAGACATAAACTCGAATTGTTCACGGCAGTCGAGACAGTCCACCAGATGAGCTGTTATTGCTCTGTGTCGGTGGGTCACTACTTCCTGGTCGAGATAGGGTGAGAGTTCTCCACGAATTATCTCGCAATCAGCGGTCAGTCGGTCTTTTACCTTGTCCCAGATGTCGTAGTCGACATCATCCGGCAATTCCATTGACCCCGCTAATATCTGATTGGTTTTAATCAGGAGTTGGTACTTTTCCCTGGCTTCTTCATTCTCTTCCAAATAATTTTTGACGCCGTCCTGGGCTGCGGGCGGAAGCTCTCCGTCCATATATGCGGACAAATCAGCTTCTATCAGCTCTTCAACAGGAGGCAAGTTGTCCTTGAGTTGATCCCAGATATCCGGGATGTCAAGATCTTCTGCGGATTCTTTTATCAGGTTGCTGAGGGATTTGAGATTCTCAAATTCCTGGGCGCTTTCCTTGTCCGCGGTCAGATGATCCTCTGTTTCGGATTTTTCATCGCCGCTTAGCTCCTGGTCTAAAAGAGCAGAAAGATTTTCGTACAGTTTTTCTTCCGATAGTTCCATCTCTAGCTGGAAACCTCGCTTGTTGATTCCTGACTTTCGAGGTAGGGCTTGAGCATTTCCTGTAATTTGGTTCTGGCGCGAGCTATTCGCGATTTGACCGTTCCCATTTCAGTTTTGGTAATTACAGCAATTTCCTCGTAGCTCAATCCTTCCACCTCTCTCAAGACGATGGCGGTTCGAAACTGTTCCGGTAATTTCATCATAGATTCACGAATTACTTGAGAAAGTTCTTTATTTAATGCGTTTTCTTCCGGAACAAGTGACTCGTCCGGAATATCCCGGGTGGTATTTTCTCCGGACTCTTCATCTTTGTAGGGTTCGTCCATGGAGACTGTGGGCAGTTTTCTAGGGCGTTTTCTCAGTTCGTCGTAGAAAATGTTGGTCACTATCTGGGTGAGCCAGGAGCGAAAAGCATTTGGATTTCTTAAATTAGTGATAGATCTCCAGACCCTAATGAAAACTTCCTGGGCCAGGTCGCTGGTGTCATTCCAGTCCGGTGCCAGTTGATAGAGCAGAACGTATACTGTCTTTTGATGCCGCTTTACAAGCTCTTCAAAGGCAGCCGGCTCCCTTCTTTGGCAAGCCATTACCAGGTCTCGGTCGCTCTTTTGGGAATAAGATGTTGCCATGCAGTAGCCTTCAGTTATCTAGAATCTTGGTCGGGATTAATGGTAACACTACAAAGGTTATCAGTTCTCTTAGAAATCAGCATTGTTATCTCTAAATCCGCATATTACCTTGTAATCGTTTAATTCACGGACGGCAAAAAATGGTAGCATATCCGCTGGAATCACAGTGATATGTGTCTATCCTTTTTCCGGTTGTCGGGCTCCTCTGGCCTCTTTCTGCTTTGTCAGTGAGCAGCTTTGATACCGGTCTCGTTATTTTTGAATGAAGGAGTAGGAAAGTTGTCCAGCCGTTACCTTTTTACATCGGAGTCCGTCACAGAAGGGCATCCGGATAAAGTATGTGATCAGATTTCCGATGCCATACTCGATGCGATTCTTACCCAGGACCCCAAAGCCCGCGTTGCTTGTGAGACAGCTGTTTCCACGGGGTTGGTCGCTCTTATTGGAGAGATTACCACCACAGCCCACGTCGATTACCAGGAGATCGCCAGGGGAGTGATTGAAAGTATCGGCTATGTCGGTGAATCCGGCGGCGGATTCGACGCCCACTCCTGCGCGATTATGTCCGGATTGCATTCCCAATCCCCGGATATCGCCGAAGGGGTTTTTACTTCTGTCGGTCACAAGAAAGATGAAAAGGACGAGAAAGACGCCATCGGAGCCGGTGACCAGGGCATGATGTTCGGCTTCGCTTGTAATGAGACCGAAGAGTTCATGCCGGTTCCCATATCTGCTGCTCACCGCATGGCTCGTCGTCTGACTGAAGTGCGCAAGAACGGCACTCTTCCTTATTTACGTCCCGATGGCAAAACCCAGGTTACCGTTGAATATGATGAAAACGATAAACCTGTGCGTGTCGATGCTGTTCTTATATCCACCCAGCACGACCCTGAGATTGACGGCATCACAGACAATAAGCCTCTGCAAGAGCGCATAGCAGCGGATCTGAAAGCCTATGTTATTAATCCAGTGTTTCAAGAATTGCCGGTCAAGCCCGATGAAAATACAAAATACTTAATCAATCCGTCCGGCCGGTTCGTGGTTGGTGGCCCCCACGGAGATGCCGGACTTACCGGCAGAAAAATCATCGTGGACACCTATGGTGGATATTCTCGCCATGGAGGCGGAGCTTTCTCTGGTAAGGATCCGACAAAGGTCGACCGTTCCGCAGCTTATGCGGCCCGACATGTTGCCAAAAACATCGTTGGAGCTGACCTTGCTGACAAGTGTGAGGTGCAGATAGCCTATGCCATAGGCGTTCCCCAGCCTGTATCTATTCATGTAACCAGCTTCGGCACCGGTAAGATTTCGGATGAAGAGATTACAGAGTTGGTCAAAGCCAACTTTGATTTGAGGCCAGGTGCCATCATCAGTCATTTCTCACTCCGGGAGTTGCCAAGTAAAAACTCCGGAACTTTCTATCAGAAAGTGGCTGCTTATGGACATTTCGGCAGACCGGATCTTGATCTTCCCTGGGAAAAGCTCGACAAGGTAGAAGACTTAAAAAAGTCTCTGGCCAAAGTAACTAGCGCCAAGGCATAGCTCGGCCCTGGTTCAAATTCCATACTTCATTCTGTCTGTGATTAGTTCGGTTTACAGCATTAAGTTGTTGTGACAGAGGTTTAAACTGACAGGCCTCAGCCGATATAATAACTACCTTGAGTATTCAATTCGTCAGACTAGAGTCGCTCTACTTCTAATGATTTCCGGCACCATAAAGGTAAACCCCGATTCAACGGACGCTTATTCCGTGGAATTAAATGAAGGCGAAATTCTTCAGATCGGGCGAAAGCCTGCTCCGGGAGGAGTTAAGAAGCTGATTTTGCCTTATCCGGAAGTTTCTGGACAGCATGCCGAGATTCGCTGTAAAGAGGAAGGGTGGACCATCGTTGATTCCGGCAGTACCAACGGTACAAGCATTAACGGCTCCAGATGCACACCCGGTCGAGAATACGCACTTCGCAACGGCGACAAAGTGAAGATTGCCCAGTACGAGATAAGCGTATTTCCTCCAGTTAACGAAAATAGCTCGTTCGGTATGGAAGATGAAGATGATTCCCAGGACCGCACCCAGCTAAGCATCAAATTCATGAACGCCACCATCCTTGTCGGTGATATCAAAGGCTTCACAAGGCTGATGGAAGCATATCGATCTGAGCCTGAGCTTGTCATGCAAGTGGCACAGCGTGTTTTTGACGCTCTCAATGTCGAGATAAACAAAAACTACGGGCAGTTGGAGAAGATTGCCGGTGACGCCATAATGGCTTACTGGGCTGGAGATAGTTCCAAGGAGGGCTCAAAGCTTCCTGCCTATCAAGCCTGTATTACCGCCATGAGGCTTCACGAATTAACCCAGACTCTGGCGAAAGACAAAGCTTTCTGGCCTTTTGACGATCATCCTCTCTTCCTTGATGTGGCGCTGGCCACCGGACCGGTCGCATCAGGAGCGCTCGGGCAGGGTGGCAATAACCCGGCAGTGCTAGGGGATACGGCTAACCTGGTGTTCCGGCTTGAGAAGCTAATCGGTGATGATCGTCCGGGGGATGTGATCGTCGATGGTCCGACATTTAACCTGGTCAATGATCGCTGTGACTTCAAATATCTTGGGGAATTTGATATTAAAGGGAAGGCAAAGCCGGTGGATGTTTACCGATTGCTTTCCGAAAAATAGTTCTCCAGGTTAAAAAGAGCGCATTGAGTCAACTCTCTAATATAGAAAAGAAAGCCGGCAGGTTAATTGTCGGCAGATTGCCCGGCACCGATCTTCCCGGTGATTTTATAACCTCCTTCAAGGAAGGTGGCTTGGGTGGTATCACCCTGTTTCGAGAGAACTGCCAGGGACTTGAACAACTAGCGAACTTGATCTCAGAAATTTATGAGGTTTCAGAGTACAGCCCCGTGATTTCAGTCGATCAAGAAGGTGGAGCGGTTCAGCGCTTCGACAGAGCTATTGGCTCTATCCCTTCTGCAATGGTCTACGCTGCCTGCCCTGACAGGGAGTTGATACAGTCTATTTTTAAGAGATCTTGTCAGCAGTTGAAATTGCTTGGAGTAAATATTTTACTGGCACCGGTGCTGGACGTATTGACCAATCCTGTCAATCCGATAGTATCCACGCGCTCCTATGGATCTATTCCGGGAATTGTGGAAAGGAACGGCAGTGAGATGATCCGGATAATTAAAGAAGCGGGATTAGTTCCTGTGGGCAAACATTTTCCCGGTCATGGAGCCACCCTGGAAGATTCTCATATGGCTCTAGCAATTAGCAATGTCGATACGGACAGGCTCTGGAATATAGATCTGGCTCCATTTAAAGCATGTCTTTCGGAATTGCCTGCCGTTTTGACCGGGCACCTCTGGATAAAATGTATAGACGATGAGCCATTGCCGGCCAGTCTTTCTCCGCGAATAACCACCGGGATTCTTAAGGACTACCTGAAATTCGATGGTCTCGTTATTACCGATGACCTTACAATGAAAGGGCTTACCGACTCTTCATCTCTTTCCGATGCAGTGGTACCGGCTGTAGAGGCAGGCAATCACCTACTTCTTGTCTGTTCAAACATGGAAGACTGTGTTATGGCAAGGGAGTCACTGGTCAAAGCCGTTGAGTCTGGCCGTCTGAAAGAGAGCATGCTGGACAATGCCATCGGCAAGATAGAGCAGGCCTTGCCTCCCCGACCCGAAAGAGAAATGCTGGCTCCATCGAGCAAGAAAGTTTTTAGTCTTCTCAAGGATCTACGCCAGTCGGTGGAGCGCGATGGACTAATCGCCGCTTCTACGAGCGCTGCATTGCTGAGAGGAAATACCGGGCGCCTGGAAGAGGAGAAGGAGTGGATAGTTCTAGCTCCGGATCATCCACGCTATGACCTTGGTCTGGCCGAGCATTTAAATGATATTTGTGGTTCCAAATATGGTGATGACGCTCCTGCTTTTAAAGATGTCAGATACTCATTAAATCCGGAATTCGAAGAGAATAAGAGAATCTCAGCAGAGTTGACTGCGAAGAACTGCATCTATATCACTTTTCGCTGCCTGCTAAACGAAGGACAGATGCAACTAGGTCAGATGGTGGCAGATCAGGCAAGTAGAAAAATAGCTGTTTGTCCCGACACCCCTTTTGACTATGAAGGTCTGCCCGACTGGCCCTGTGTAATCGCCACCTACGATCCCTGTGACCGTGCCATAAAAGGTCTAGCTCTTGCCCTGGTTGACGGTAGTCTAAGTAGCAAAGCCGCCTCTTTTTTTGCTAGATTGCTTGAAGGTGTAAGCGTGATAAACAGAAACCGGGTTGTTAATTGAGGAAGTCGCATGGATAGTGATAAAGGAAGCGCTGAACCCACTGAGATTGCCGGCTCTCAAGCGCCGGAGCCTGGCCAAAATCAAAATCAGGGACAGAACCAGAATCTAAAAGGCTTGCCTGCCTGGGCATTGAGGTTGGGCAAGTTGATGATCGTATTTGCGATTCTCGGCTGTATATTGCTTGCCACCGGAGCATTCTTAATCGGCAAGGTGCTCGATAATGCATTGGCCCCCCACGGCTTTTGATGGGTCTGATAAAGACGGTTGCCCTGCTCTTCTGGAAAGTGGTGCCGATCTTAAGGAAGCGGCTGAATCAGCAAATTTGTCGGCATCGGGACCGGTTATAATTAAACTAGTGGTGGCAGCTAGATGATCTGCAACTATTTTGAACCTGAATCGGCTCTAGTTGGTTAGCAGACAGAGAGAGGAACAATGGCAGAGCAAGAAGGAAATGGTGGTCCTGTATCCGGTGCTGTTAAAATCGGACTCTTCGTCTTGTTTATCATAATCGCTATCGTTTATGTGGTTATGACCAACAAGTAATTCATTTTACTATGACTTGTTTTTGAAGATCGAGTTTCAATTTTCAAGAATTTCATTACCGATTTCGATGAACGCTTCGAAAGTGGCTTTGGCAATATTTATGGTGGCTTCCTCTTCTTCCCCGGTTATTGACTCTTCGTTCATCTCTTTTTTGAACTCAAGCCAAAACTTCATTTGATTCTCTTGATACCGATCGAAGTATGAGGAGGCTTCTCTTTCTGCGAAGCCCATGCCTTCTCTCAAGTTTTTGGCCATGTATTTGGCTCCGTGGGTACTGCCTTCGAGTACATAAAGAGCCCCTAGCAATGCTGCGGGACAACTCTCTTTGGTTCGGGAAAGCAGTTCCAAAAAGCTTTTAGTGGCGACAAGAGCTTGGGCATCAAAGGATGATTTACCGAGATCTTTTAAGTCGCTGGTCAGCGCTTCGGTGGAGAGGTGTCTCTGTTTTACTATGGTTTGAATGGGACCGCTGTTCTTTTTCTCTTCAAGATAGTCCGCCAGTGTGCTGTGGATGAGATAAAGTTGTTCGAGATATTTTATATATCTCTCCTTTGTGAGCTTCCCATGGGCTAGCTTACCCTGGAATTGATGTTGCTCCGTGGAGTCGTGCAAAGGTTTTGTAGACTCCTTCAATTTCAACATGATCGAGGTTTTGTTGTCTTCGGTCTTATTCATCTTTGCTAGTCTCTCCAGAAGGTCTCCCGGGGGTGGTTCTAACCGCTGCTCTCTTAAGCCGGTCTTTTACTCCTGACCACTCCGGTGTATCAGGAATTGATTCTACTATGATGCAGTCGCAATCCGAAGCATCTAATTCCCGCAAACTAGAATAGAGCAGTCGGGCATAAGTTTCAGGATCTCCAGGTGTGATTATATAAGGTGAGCCTGGAATTGAATCTAGCACATCGCTTTCTTTGTTTAGCAGAAGGAGGCCGGGCACGTTTTTTGCTCTTCGAAGGCTCTCTATTTTCGCTCTTAAATTTGTCGACGTTATTAGGTAGAGGGGCTTGACCGGAGCGTAGTGCTGGGGAAGCGCCCCCGGCACTCTTACCTCTCCTTCCTCTTTGGCAGAGACCTTTTCTGCTTCCCTCTCTTCGAATCTTGACTCAACCTTCGCTCCCAGCACTCTCTCTAACTCTTCGGAGTGAATGCGACCAGGTCTCAGGATCTCCGGAACGCTTGAAGAAAGATTTAAAATCGTCGACTCGATTCCAACATCACAGGGACCACCTTCGAGAATATAGGCTACTTCTTCCTGGAATTCTCTATCCACATCATCTGCTCTGGTGGGGCTCAGTCTGCCGAATTTATTGGCGGAAGGTGCCACTATCCCTTCTCCCAGCGCTTTCAACAACGAAAGCGTTAACGGGTGTTTGGGAATTCTTATGGCCACAGTCTCCTGACCGCCGGTAATCTTGCAGGAGACAGAGTCTTTTTTCTTGAGAATCATGGTCAGGGGACCGGGCCAAAATGATTCTGCCAGAAGCCTGGCACCATCTGTAATATCAACAGCCCAATCTTCCAATTGAGCGACTTCGGCAATGTGAACTATGACTGGAT
>JAUIJG010000451.1 GCA_030431355.1 bacterium | reverse complement strand
AGGAGCTGTTTTGAGCGGTTCTCCGGGGAGGGAGTTTTTGATGGCTAACATTAGCGAGGATGCAGGTAAAAGAGTACGTCCTGAAAAACTGGTCAACATTCCACGGCTCGTGTCAGCCTATTACACAGAAAGTCCAGACCCTTCCAGGCTTGAAGAGCAGGTAACTTTCGGAACTTCCGGCCATCGCGGCTCCTCATTGAAGCGTACTTTCAACGAAGCGCATGTTCTCGCCACTGCCCAAGCCATTTGCGACTACCGTTCGAAGCAGGGTATAGATGGTCCTTTGTATCTCGGAATCGATACCCATGCGCTTTCAGAACCGGCTTTTATAACCACCCTCCAGGTATTGGCCGCCAATGAAGTTGTCACCATGATCGATGTTGACGGCGGATATACGACCACACCGGCCGTATCCCTGGCTATTCTCAAGCACAATAGCGAGAACAAAGACAAAGCGGACGGCATTGTGATCACTCCTTCCCACAACCCTCCACAAGACGGGGGATATAAATATAACCCGCCGAACGGAGGACCTGCCGACACCGATGTGACCGGATGGATTCAAAAGAGAGCCAATGAATTGATGGCTGCTGATTTGAAAGGGGTAAATAGAATAGCTGTTTCTGCTGCCCGCTCGCTGTCTACCACCCGGGAATTTGACTTCAACAAGCTCTATGCCTCTGAGTTGAAAGACGTGCTCGAAATGGACTTGATCAGGAGTGCCGATATAAAAGCGGCAGTGGATCCCCTGGGCGGTGCCGGTCTTGCGTCCTGGCAGAAGCTCATTGAAGCATATGATTTGCCTATCGAGGTGGTGAATACAACGGTGGATCCTACCTTCTCATTCATGTACTGTGATTGGGACGGTAAAGTAAGAATGGATTGTTCTTCACCATATGCGATGGCAGGGCTCTTGTCTCTGAAAGATAAATACGATGTGGCTTTTGCCAATGATACCGACCACGACCGTCACGGGATTGTTACTCCCACCGGTGGGTTGATGAATCCCAACCACTATCTTGCCGTGGCGATTCAGTATCTTTTCGGTACCCGCAAGAACTGGGGCGACTCCTGCGCCATAGGAAAGACTCTGGTATCAAGCTCTATGATTGACAGAGTTGCCGGAAGGTTGAATCGCAAGTTAATTGAAGTTCCGGTCGGATTTAAATGGTTTGTGAGCGGTCTGATTGACGGCTCCATCGGCTTTGGCGGAGAAGAGAGCGCGGGAGCCTCGTTCTTGAGGAAGAGCGGCAAAGTCTGGACCACGGATAAGGATGGTATCATCCTCGCCCTTCTCAGTGCTGAAATTCTGGCCTCCACCGGCAAAGATCCAAGTATCCACTATAAGGAGTTGACCGAAGAGTTCGGTGAACCGGCCTATGCTCGTATCGATGCGCCGGCTACCGGCGAAGAGAAGAAAAAGTTGAAAGCGCTCAGCGCAGACCAGGTCGCCGCTACGGAACTTGCCGGCGACAAAATCACTCGTAAATTGACAGAGGCTCCCGGTAACGGTGCTTCCATAGGCGGTCTCAAGGTGGAGACTGAGAGTGGTTGGTTTGCCGCTCGACCCTCCGGCACGGAAGATGTCTACAAGATATATGCGGAGAGTTTCAAAGGACAGGAACACCTTGGCAAAATTCAAGAAGAGGCAAAGGAGCTTGTTTCTGAGGTTCTCGCCACACCTATCGCCGTCTCCTAGTTTTTGTCATTGATCCGGCAATACGGAGCAAAACTTGTTTATTGCGCTAGAATACTTCTTTGAAGTGTTTTTGGACGGTCTATGCTCCAGCAGGAAATCGATTCTAAAAAAGGGGTTCACCGAAGAAAGGGCCCGGGCAAGATTGTCTTGTTGGTTTTGATTGCACTTCTGGCGGCGGCAGCCACCGCCGGTTGGTACTTTTTTCTAAGAGATTCCGAAGAAGAGTCGACCCCCGGTTCTTTAATTACCGTGGGCAAAAGTTCCCTGGATCTATCTATTTCAGCCTCGGGAATTATTCGCCCCATTCAAGAAGTCAAGATCAGCCCCAAGCAAACCGGTTTGATCAAGCAGCTTTATGTCAAGCAGGGGGACCAGGTCAAGAAAGGCGAGCTAATCGCTTTGATGGACGACAGTAATCTGATCGGTCAGGTTGAAGCGGCACGGTCGGCTATGAATCTTGCCCAGGCTAATTACGATAAACTTTTGAGCGGTAACAGACCCCAGGAAATTAAGGAGGCACAGGCCCAGGTAGACAAAGCCGAGGATGGTGTCTCTTTCGCCATGAAAACTTTTACCCGGGCGCAGTCGCTGGTCAAGTCTAAAAAAGCCGAGTTGCTCAGAGACCAGGTCAACGCTTCCCGCATGGTCAAGCTGGCCAGAGAAGGTGCCGTCTCCGATCAAGATCGACTCAACGCGGTCACAGTGCAGAGCGTCGCCTCCATATCTCTGGAGCAGGCCCAGCAAGAACTTGCCCAGGCAGCGGCCACGGTGGAGCAAGCCAAAGCTGAGTTAGACTCTTTGAACCAGAGGTTGAGTCTTTTGAAGGCAGGTTCTCGGGAAGAAGATAAGCGGGCAGCCAAACATTCTGTGGCCCAGGCCCGGGGTCAACTTAAGTTTCTCGAAAGTCAGCTCAACGACTGTCGCATCCGGGCTCCTTTTGATGGGGTAATCTCACAGAAGTATGCTGACGTAGGAGCGATAGTGACTCCCACCACAGCGGCAGCCACAACTTCAGCCACCTCAAGCTCCATAGTCTCCCTGGCGGGCAACCTGGAGATGGTGGCATCGGTGTCCGAGACCGATATGGCCCATCTGAAATTGGGTCAGAACACCCGGATTACAGCCAATGCTTACCCGGACAAGCAGTTTAAAGGAACGGTTACTCTCATTGCTCCGGCGGCGGTGGTGACCCAGAATGTCACCACATTTGAGGTGCATTCCTCCATCGATGATGACGACCAGGCTCTCTTAATGGCCGGGATGAATGTCAAAGCGGAGTTCCTGGCCGGCGCCCTGGATGACGTGCTGGTGATTCCCGCTGTCTGCATAATCTCGGAAAAAGGGAAGACCGGTGTTCTTGTTCCCGATAAAGAGGGCAAACCTATTTTTCGTCGCCTCAAAATAGGTCGTACTGCCGGAAATAAAACCAGGATTTTGAAAGGTCTGGAGCCGGGCGATCAGGTGTTTGTCTCACTGACAGAAGAACAACTTTCCAAGCACGGTTATGATGGCGCCAAGTGGGGACGACGGGGCAAGAGCGTCGGGCGCAAGATGGGCATGCCCAGAGGGCGCTAGGGAGCATCTATGTCTTTCTGGGAGCTTATCACACTCGCTCTTCAGGGGATCTTCTCAAACCGGTTGAGAAGTTTTCTGACAATATTAGGCATTACATTTGGTATCGCAGCCGTTATCGCTCTGTTAGCCGTGGGCCAGGGGGCCAGAGAAGAGTCGAATCGTCAGATCCGCTCCCTGGGCTCAAACATTATCTACTTGCGAGCAGGGGCGGCCAAGACCGGTCACGTGAGCATGGGTATGGGGACATCCGCCACCCTCACCCTGGAGGACGCTGAAGCTATAAGAGATATGTGTCCCGCGGTGGGAGCCGTCGCGCCCGGATTGAATATGCCTCTTCAAGTTCAGCACGAAGGACAGAATGTTCAAACATCTGTGGTGGCGACTTTGCCGGGCTATCCTAAAGTGAGAAACTATGATGTTGCTCGGGGGCGCTTCTTTAACAGTGCTGATGTGGAGCATAGTGCCCGGGTCTGTGTCCTGGGAAATACGGTTCTGGAGAGTCTGTTTTCCAAAGACCAGGAGATTTTGGGCCGAAAAATTCTTATAGCCGGAGAGCTGTTTGAAGTGATTGGCTTAATGGAAAAGAAAGGCGCCGCCAGCTTTATCGATCTTGATGATGTGGTTATCGTTCCGATAACCACTGCCTATAACCGTCTGTTTGGATACAACCCCAGTACCGGTCGTTCTGTGAAGTATATTCTGGTACAAGCCAGGTCCGAGGCGGATATAATTCCGGCCCAGTTTCAGATCACAAATCTATTGCGACAGCGACACAAGATAAAGTCACCCATGGTGGATGATTTCTACCTTCGCACCCAGCAAGATCTATTAAAGACGAGCCAGGAGATGACCGGATTGTTTACTGTTCTACTGGGGGCTACTGCCGGC
>JAUIJG010000450.1 GCA_030431355.1 bacterium | reverse complement strand
CCGGTAAAGCTTCGGTGACTATCAATCTGAATGGCACCATAAACGATACCAAGATTCTGACTAAAATTGAGACCGACAAACTTGTTTTTGGAGACGTGATCAAAGACGCCCAATCCCAGATGCCGCTGCTCTATGTATTCGGCGTCACACCCGAATCAAAAATCAGCGGCAATTTCAGAGTTGAAGATCAGTCCAAGATTGAGTTGCAGAAAGGTGAACTTTTCAGCCCCACCGCCAAGATTCTAGCCAATGGTTGGATGGACCTGAAAAAGGCAGTGGGACAATTAAAACTGGAAGCAAACTCAATATCCCTGGCTAAGACCGGTGTCAATATCAAACAGCACCGCTCCAAGCTGATTACCAAGCCCGGTTATTTGGAGATCGGCAAGAAATACGAAGTCGCCCTCTCGGGCCAGGCCAACGCCCGTTCCACCGTTGATGTTCGCGGCAACAGCGTTAACATCAACGGATTTCTCAATCTTGTCAATGCCGGCATGTCACTGCCCAAGGATATTCTCAACCTTTCGAAGGTAAATGGAAAGGTAGAGTTCAAATTCAATAACAACCTGGGCAAAATCAATATACCCCTGGTTACGGGAAAGATGGGAGATGGTAAGTTCGAGCTTGCCGGCTCCATAATCGCGCGCAATGAACCGGTCATAGACCTGAGCCTCCACGCCACTCATTTTGACCTTAAACACCTGAGCGGTCTGATGAAACTGTTCCAGGTCGACATGCCGATTTTAACCGAGAGTCTTCTATATGGCTCGGTGAAGGACGTCAGACTGAGGTTGGCGGGAACACCGAAGTATCCCGAAATATTTTTCAGCGCCGTCCCGGACGACCTTTACTATAAGCCGCCGGGACTGGAAAAACCGCTGAGAGCCACCGCCGGATTCATAGTCTATGATGATGACCAACTTGTTCTAAGAGAAGTTGCTCTCGTATCCAGGGGCAATACAATCATCACCAGCGTCAGCATAGATAACGTCTCCACCGAAGCCCGCCTGACAAGAGCGAAAGCAAAAACAGAAGGGATCGACCTGGCCGATATTCACTACTACCTATCATCACCGGTGATGCCACCACCTCTTCAGAAAGCGTATCTGGATCTACTGGCCGAATATAAACTCTCCAATCCCAACGGCAAGGCCTATGGTGATATTCTCTGCCTTGTCGGAGACAACGGTGAGGTGGTATTCGACGGACTGATAGGCTGCTTTAAGGTCGGTGTCAACTTCTACAACTTCCCGGTCACGAACCTGGCAGGAATACTTGCTGCTTCAGGAGAAGACCTCTTGATACGGGATATGCACGGAGTGATAAGAGAGAGTCGTTTCAGCCTCGATGGTTTCATCAAAAAATATCGTACAAAAGATCCCAACTGGAAAGGTCAGCTTTCCGCCAAGCTGCATCCCAGGGAGATAGTACAGGTTCTCCCCAATATCGAAGAGAAGTTGCAAGCCGGCGAAATCCACGTGAAAAGCAATGGCCCCCTGACACTGAGAGCTAAGATTCTCGGCAATTTTAAAAAGAACGATATTCAGTTTACCCTGGCAGCAGACAAAGATGACAGGTTAACTATTCACTCCCGATTAGGAACCACCTATCAGCCGGAAGGCAAGCACCTTACCCTTGATGGCAATGTGATTCTGGAGCCGACGAATCTAAAACTGAAGGATACTCACCTGCTCATGGGAGACACTCTGGTAGCCATGAAAGGAGACGTTAAACTGCTGCCGGATAAAGACAACCATGGAATATTTCCATACAAACCGGACGCCGTTGACATAGACCTGGACTTTCCCCAGGAGGCTTCCATGAACACTCTGGTCAGTTTGATCAATCCTCCTTTAGCCCGCGGACTGACCGGTGAACTAAAAGGAAATATGAGAGCCAAGGGTAAACTGCCCAATCCGCAGCTTTCAGGCAAGGTGGAATTCTCCAACATAAAACTGCCGGAATTCGGTGTTGAGAAGCTGGAAGGTCATATTAGGGGAGAACCCGAGACGATAAACGGCAAACAAGCCACCGCCTGCAAATTAGTCGTTTATGATACTGAGATAAATCATATTCTGTTGCGCAACCTCAGCGCCGACCTCTTTTATACTCCGGGTCCCAGTTTTGATAAGCCCGGCAAAGTCCATTTGAAAAACGGGCATGCCACTGTGGCAAGTGGCACCGTTCAGATTAATGGCTGGACCGATCTGCACGAGAAGAAACACTATCTAAAAACAAAGATGTCCGATGTTTCCGCTCGCAAACTCTCCCAGAGATTGCTGGGCAATCCCAGTGAAGTCACAGGAGATCTGGACTCAGAGCTGGAGATCCACTCCCAGGGATTAGCTAAAGAGGATCTGATCAAGAACCTTCAAGGCAAAGGAAGAGTAAGAATAAGAAATGGGGTCGTGGGAAGATTCGGCACACTGCAAACCAGACTTACCCAGTACAACCTTCTCACCCAGGGTGTATTCGGCTTCAACCTGAACAATCTTCTACAAAGCGTCTGGCCCGTACGAACCGGAGAGTTCGATGAGTTGACCAATGACTTCAGCATTAAGTCAGGGGAGTTTACCATCAACGACCTGCGTTATACGGGAGATGATATGAGGCTCTGGGGTGCCGGTGTGGCTTCTCTACCCAAGAACGAGCTAAAAGTGGATATCGCCGGAAAGATTCCCAGGGTAGCCAAAAGTATGCTTGGTGGTACCGTAGGTAGCGTCTCGAGAAAAATGACACTGCAAAGAGCGATGCATTTCCTCACCTTCGGCAAACTAGAAAATCTACCTTCTCTTCCTCTTATCGGATCCATTGCCAGTGAAAAGCCGAGAACATTTACTTTCAAGGTTACGTCCCCGCTTGACAATCCCGGCAAAGTCACCCGCTCTATCATGAAGACTTTCAAATGGCTGCCGAACAAGCCTGCCGCTACCGCTCACCCAGTACCGGCAATCAAATAATTCAGTAATCACCATATTTGCCACCAATTTAATATCAGACATGCACCGACCGATCACACCGCCGGTAATGGCTTTTCATTGCAATTATCAAGAAGCTATGTATCATATATACCATGAGTAAAACTGAATATGGGTCCGGTGCAGGCAAAGATAGCAATCGCCTGGACTTCAGCGTCTCGCCTCTTCCTTTGAGCGGCGGGAGCGGTAGTCACTCGATTGTTATATCCAATCCCTGGACCAGTTCCGGCACCCCTGACCACCAGAGAGATAACTCGGCGTTCTCAGAACGCTCACTTTCTATTTCGGTAACTCACCAGAGTCGGGCATCCCAACAAGAGTTGCTCAGTGAGACGAAATCAGAGGAGCCTGGGAAGAGGAACAGCTTTCTCAACAAGGAGCTAAAGAGTTATCTTGAATTCGTAAACTATGAAAGGAATTTGTCATCACATACAGTGCAAGCTTATATGAGAGATCTGCAGGCTTTCCTATACTGGTATCACGACAAATACAATTCGCGCAAATCACCTCCTACTCCGGGACGTTCGGATATATCAAGCTATCTACTTCATCTCTCATCTCTGGGACATAAGCCCACAAGCGTAGCCAGAACCCTGGCCAGTTTGAGGGGACTATTCGGATGGATGAAAAGCGCAGGTTCAATTGACTCTGATCCGACCGAAACCCTGGATAATCCCCAGAAGGGCAGAAAACTACCGGCGGTGCTAACCCAGTCAGAAGTAAGGCGAATACTGGAAGCGGCAAACTCGGCAAGAGAGAAAGCTATTTTAGAGTTGCTCTATGCTTGCGGACTGAGAGTTTCCGAACTCGTAGGCCTCAACCTCAATGACCTCTATCTAAATCAAAAGTATCTCAAATGCACAGGAAAGGGGAACAAGGAAAGAGTTATTCCCATAGGCGACAAAGCGCTAGAATCGATCAGATCTTACATAAACGAAGAGCGAGCTAAAAGCCTGCAAATAGAGAAGAAGAGAAAAGTTGGTAGACCTCGAAAGAGACAAAAGGGCGGACGCACAGCCCGCTTTAAAAACCCGCTTCTCCTGGAAGACAGATCTAAAGCCGCTCAGACAGGAGAAGGCGATATGCCTCTATTTCTGGACGACCGGGGACAGAGAGTAAATCGCACCCATATTTGGCGGGTGATTAAACGCATAGCAGCGAAAGCCGGGATTGAAAAATCTCTATCACCTC
>JAUIJG010000449.1 GCA_030431355.1 bacterium | reverse complement strand
CGGCAGCCGTGAGGATTTGGGGTCCGTGGCATATGGCAGCCACAGGCTTGTCCTCTTCAAAGAAATGACGAACAAGCTCCAAAACCTTTTTGTTCAGTCTCAGATACTCCGGAGCCCGTCCCCCGGGTATGACGAGAGCATCAAAACTCTCCGGCTCTATACCATCAAAATCGGCAGTTATCCGGAAATTATGACCGGGCTTCTCCGAATAAGTCTGGTCCCCTTCGAAATCATGGATGGCTGTCTTGACCGAATCACCGGCTGACTTGCCCGGGCAAACTGTGGAGACCTGGTGTTCCGCCATCAAAAGCATCTGGTAAGGCACCATGGCCTCATAATCTTCCACATAGTCTCCGACAAGCATCAATACATGTTTAGACAATTGCTCTGTTCCTTTCTCTATAACTTCTAAACAGACTGTAGACAGGCTTCGGTCTCAGCGAGAGCTTGTTTGAGATCGTCAATCAGATCATCACCGTCTTCGATACCGGCAGAGTAGCGGACCAGGGTCTCTGGAATTCCTGCTGCAGCTCTCTCTTCCACGGTCAGCTCCACATGGGAACCGGTAGCTGGAGGTGCCACAATAGTCTCCACCGCTCCGAGATTGGCGGCTCTATGAGCGTACTTGAGCTTCGGCAAGAATCGTCTCACAGCTTCGAAGTCCTCGGACTTTAGCTTGAAGCTCAACATGCCGCCAAAGCCGCGCATCTGCCTGGCAGCCACATCATGATTTTTATGTTGAGGCAATCCCGGATAGAAAACTTCGGAGACAAATGGGTGGTCATTGAGGAAGTCGGCCACTTTCATGGCGTTTGCATTTTGTCTCTCTATTCTCAGAGCCAGCGTTTTCATTCCACGCAAAATCAAATAGGCGGCTTCCGGATGAAGAGTGGCACCATTAATTTCTCGGAAGTGATAAATCTCCTCGACTTTATCAGCTGCTCCGACGACAGCACCACCAAGAGCATCGGCGTGACCGCCAAGATATTTGGTGGCACTGTGGATAACCAGATCGGCTCCCAGTTCAAGCGGGTTTTGATTGATAGGAGTGGCAAAAGTGTTGTCCACCACTACTATTGCTCCAGCTTCATGGGCTTTCTTAGCCAGCCTTTCAATATCCATGATCTTGCATGTGGGATTGGTGGGGCTCTCCATATACAAAAGTTGGCAGCCTGCAGCTATCTCCGCTTCAATCCGGTCGAAATCGGTGGTATCACATAAGGAGACATCTATCCCGAACTTCGGAAAGAACTCGATAAAAATTTTGTTGGTGCCACCATAGGTATCATGAACGCTGACACAACGATCACCAGGCTTCAAAAGGGTGAACAGAGTGTTGCTGATAGCCGCCATCCCGGTGGAGAAGCTGGTTGCCGCCTCACCACTTTCGAGCTGCCGGATCTTCTCTTCGAATACTTCCACGGTGGGGTTAGTATTTCGTCCATAGATATGACCCTTTTTCTGTCCTAGGGCGACCTGTTTCCACTCGTCCACATCTTGATAGCCGAAAGAGACACTGTGCACCACCGGAACCTGGGTAACAGATTCCATCAAGTAACTCTCTTCGCCAGCCCATACTGCCTGGGTGGCCTTTTTTCTTTTGTTTAAATCTTCAGACATAAAATAGACTTCGTTCCTTTGACATCCCTTGCGCCAGTTCTAAAAGACTGAACCCGGCCCAGGAAACTCGTGGAGTTTGATAGGCTACCAATAGTACTATAATTTCCGAATTCAATTTGAACGATCCCAAAATTGCCTACCAGGGCGGTTTGACTGCGGTGCCGGGGAAACAATGTCTTATGAAAAATATTGAGCGAACAGATGATGAGCGAGTCGGCATGACGGCATTCGGCCGCACAGAGTTCGAAAGTCGCCTGGCACGAACGAAAGAGTTAATGTCGGAAAGAGAACTTGACTTGTTGATAGTGAACGATCCGGCCAATATGCACTATTTAACGGGCTATGACGGTTGGTCATTCTATGTACCCCAATGTGTTGTGGTCAGCCTGGAAGAGGAAGAACCTGTCTGGATCGGTCGAGGAATAGACGCGCCAGGAGTGCCTGCCACCACTTATTTGAAACAGGAAAACATTCACTACTACACCGATAACTATGTCCATGTTGCTGATATCCACCCAGCCGACTTCATAGTCGATATGCTCAAACTAAGAAACTGGAATAAGGGCAACATCGGAGTGGAGTTGGATAGCCACTATTACACAGGCGCGATTCATCAAAAACTTCAGGAAGGGCTACTCCCCGGCCAGCTAAAAGACTCTGGAAACCTTGTCAACTGGATACGGGCAATTAAATCAGAGACAGAGATCTCCTTAATGCAGGAAGCTGCGGAGATTTTAGAAAGAGTGATGAATTTGGCCATCAACCTGGTGGAGCCGGGGTTGAGACAATGTGATTTGGCCGCAGAAGTGGAGCGTGAGAAGCTGAAAGGGACCAGTGAATTTGGTGGTGACTATACCGCCATTGTTCCCCTGATACCCACAGGAGAGAATACCGGGATTCCCCATATTCACTGGACAGATAAAGAATTTCAGAAAGATGAGTTGGTGGTGATGGAGTTAGCGGCGGCACGACACCACTACCATTGTCCGATGGCTAGAACAGTATACTTGGGTGAACCACCCGAGGTGCTCTTAAACATTGCGGCAGCCGCAGAGGAAGGAGTGGAAGCAGCGCTCTCTTCCATAGAGCCTGGAAAAAGATGCGAAGAGATTGAAGCAGCTTTCCGCCTGGTCCTTGCAAAACATGGTTATGTCAAAGCATCGAGAATGGGCTATTCAATAGGCCTGGGCTTCCCTCCTGACTGGGGAGAGAGAACCATGAGCATCAGACCGGGAGCCAGAGAGATCCTCAGACCTAACATGACATTCCACTTGATGCCGGCCTTATGGGGAGACAGTTGGGGAGTCGAGATCAGTCAGTCTTTCAGGGTAACAGAAAGCGGCTGTGAAACCCTGGGTTCGATTCCCAGGAAGTTGTTCATCAAAAGATGAAGCCAGATCCGACCAATGCGGATCTGGCTCCTTATCCTGGGGACTAACCGGCTCAGTCACACCATCTCAATTTCACTTGGAATGAGGTGACATCGCCGGCTAGAGGATTTGGTTAGACGAGCGCTGATGTGCGTGTTCTAACACCGGAGGTCGTAGCGGGCACCTGAGACTGTCCGGAGATAAGACAGTGCTGGCGGCAAATACCTTCCACCACCGGCGGTACGATGGATTGAAGAGTATGAACAGGAGCCATGGGGCTCAGGTTGCTGATTATTTGCTGGGAAATCCGGTTGATGATCTCCGGATTGAAACTCATTCCTTGCTGGGAAAGAATGGAATGCTCCCGCTCAATGGTTTCGAGAACCACCGGCACCACCATCGAGATAATCTGCTCCAGAGGCTGGTGTCTGTGGAGATTCTCCGAGAACTGACCGAATTGACCGTACTGGTTTTGAAGATGGTTCATCTGAGAATGAACATGTCTCTGGGGCAATACTTCTCTAACAATCACTTCAAGAAGAGGAAGCATGGTGTTGACGACAGTCAACTCGATTTGCTGACGATGAACCGGCAGTAAGCCATATTGATTGTGAATCGGGAACTGTCTGACCACTCTATCCATAATTCGGGGCAGAACATTCCAGATCACAGGGTACAGAGACTCTCTGTATTCGATAGGCAGAGTCATGATTATGTGGTGGAAGATTCTGTCCATGGATTCGATCAGATTGGTGCTCAGGGTCTGATGTTGCATGGGCAGCTGCTGTCCGAAAAATGTAGTCGGTCTGTACTGCATGTTCCAGGTCATTTGTGGTGTGTTCCAGCCAGTGCTCCAGTTCGAGAATCCTTGCATCGGCTGACGTCGAAGATAGTCAAACTCCTGACCAGCGAAGCCGGTGTAATAGCCGGGCTCGAACTGATTGTAGTGACCGTGCTGATTGAATTGGTTGAATTGGTTGTACATTTCTTCTCTCCAGGGGTGTGATTGTGTATCGAAGGGAATATTGCCTTCATAGGCATGGGCTTCTTCATTGAGGGTTCTGCCGGTGAATACATGATCCAGGTTCATGAGGGTACGTCTGCCCATAACCTCAGGCTTCACGTAGATTCTGGGCGTTTGCCTCAGACCGAGCATTCTCAGCTCCATGGTGATGTCTCCCAT
>JAUIJG010000448.1 GCA_030431355.1 bacterium | reverse complement strand
CAGTTATGAAAGAGTACTCTCGGGAATGGGGCTTTTGAACATCTATGAGTTTCTCCGTGACACCAACCGCATGGAAGAGCCGGAGTGGCTCTCCCAGGAGCTTGCCATGGAAGATGATCAAGCTGCCACCATCTCTCGTTTCGCCATAGAGGGTAAGGCTCAAATCTGTGTCAAAGCCCTGGATATCTTTGTGGAGATCTACGGAGCGGAAGTGGGCAATGCTGCCCTGAAATTCATGGCTTTCGGTGGTGTCTTCATCGGTGGCGGCATCGCGCCTAAGATCATTGATAAACTCAAGCAGCCGGCGTTCATGGAAGCTTTCTTAGATAAGGGAAGAATGTCCACGGTGATGGAGTACATGCCTGTTAAGGTAATAATGAACAACCGGACGGCCCTCTATGGTGCTGCTCGTTATGCTCTATTAAAATCCGGTCAGTTGAAAGCTAAAGCGGTAGTCTAATTCAGATTCAACCCTGATTCTCATCTTCTTTTGTCTTTGAAGATTCCCTGACCACCGCGCTCTTATCATCACCCTCGTATTCCTCTTTGTCCGGATCGAAGATCGGCAAATTTTCGTGGGTGCGACGCTGGATGTCGGTGACAATGTCCAGGGCCTGGTCGAAAGTGTCCACGAAGTTCTCCTCTCCGATTACCTCCACGGTATGGACTCCTTCTAGGATCTTCATTATGTGTTTCTGAACACCTACGAAGATAACCCTGCTTCCTCCGGCTTTGCACTTCTCCACCGCTTGTTCCAGGGAATAAGCGCCGGTTTGATCTATGAACGGTACATTGTAAAAACGCAGGATCAGATAGCGTATTGTAGGAAGTTTTTCGATGGCGTCGTTAAAGTTTTTCACCTCTCCAAAAAATAGCGGACCGTGGAAAGAATATACATAGACTCCATCACGGAATTGAGCAGGTAAGTGTTCAATCTCTTCCTGAATATGATCGATGGTGTCCAGCATGCCGTGATCGGATCCGGTTCGATCGCTCAAGCTCTTGGCAAAGAGAATACAGGCGAGGGCCACACCCACCGCCACCGCCATGATCAGGTCGACGAAGACCGTCAGCACAAGGACAACAATCATCACAACAACGTCGGACTTCGGCGTGCGTCTAATTGTCCGCATCGCGCGTTTATCGACAATGCTGATACCAACAGAAAATAGAATGGCTGCCAGACATGACTGGGGAACCATGGCCGCATACTTGCCCAGACCCAATAAAACAGCCAGAAGGAAGATGCTGTGGAGAATGCCGGACAGATTGGTGCGTCCCCCGGCGTTTATATTAACCACCGATCTCATGGTGGCTCCGGCACTCGGCAGTCCTCCGAAAAAGCCGGCTACGACATTACCTATTCCCTGACCGACTAACTCCTGGTCGCTGTCATGCTTGGTTCTGGTGATATTGTCCATTACCACCGATGTGAGGAGGCTGTCTATGGCTCCAAGAATTGCCAGAGCCACCGCTCCATGGAGGACAATGTGCATGTCGGCGAGGCTGATGGCAGGAATGTGGGGAAGGGGAAGTCCCTCCGGAATGTCCCCGATCCTCGGCAACTTTAAGTCCATGGTGATACTGAAAGCAGTGCCCAAAATAAGCGCTATCAGTGAGGCAGGAAGGGCAAGCTTTATCAACTTATTGATGGCGGGAATTAAGTAAATGGCCACCAGGGTGACAACCCCTACCATTACAGCATGTTGATTGAACTGGCTGAATATGAGCGGAATATCCTGAAATGCCGCCAGCACATCGCCCCGGGCTTTCATGCCGAAGAACGGATTGATCTGAACCACAAAAATAATCACACCGATTCCGGTCATGAAGCCTGATACGACCGGATAGGGAAAGTATTGAATGAGCTGACCGGCTTTGAACTTGCCCAAAACTATCTGGAGAATGCCGCTTACTATCACGGCGGCGAAGACCATCTCCGGCTTGCCGGTGTGCTCTGCCACCAAACCGGCTGCCACAACCGACATCGGTCCGGTGGGACCGGTGATTTGTCCGGGGGTGCCCCCAAAGAGTGCAGCAAAAAATCCGGCGATGATGGCTCCATAAAGACCGGCTTTTGCCCCCATTCCGGTGGCTACTCCGAAAGCAAGAGCAATAGGCAGCGCCACTATGGCAGCGGTAAGTCCTCCGACGAAGTCTCCCCGGATGTGACTGAAATATTTCTGCTTAATAGATTTTTTCTCTGCCTGCATTGAGATTTGTTCGAGTAATTTAGCGGACTACTAATACGGAACAGGGACAATCGTGGACGATCTTCTCTGCCGTGGTTCCAAGAAGGTTACCCCAGATGCTGGCGTGTCCCCGGTCTCCCACCACCAGCATGGTGATGTTGTTCTCTTTTACATAAGTGACCAGGGCTCCGGCCGGGTGACCGACACAGATAGCCATTAGAGGGTTAATACCTTCATCTTCGCACTGGTTTCGTGCTTTCTTCTGAATCTTTTCTAGCTTATGCTTGGCTGTTTGATCAGCCGCCAATACTTCACTCCGGCTGAATGAGGTGTGAATAGTCTCCTGAATAGAGACCACGTGTAGCGGTGCTTTTTTTACCTTGGCAAGAACGATTGCTTGTTCCAGAGCTCTCCACGAGTAGTCGGAACCATCCATTCCCACAGCTATTTTTCGTTTGACTTCTGTTTCCTTTTCGTCCATCACAAAGACCTGATTGCTTCCGTTAGTTTTGTAAGTACTAGTAAGTGAGAGTTATTTTTCTATATAAGTGAATATAACTCAGCTATTGTAACCTGTTGCCGAATTCTTGCGAAATTGATGTCAACAAGAGCTTTGATCAATCGATACCCTTCATCATCTTTTTGAGCCAGGGTGAGGCGATAAGGAGAAGGATGCCGGCTAAAACTCCCTGCCAGGCAAGGAAAGGGAAAAGAGGCAGGTTGAATTTGTGCAAAATACTCTCTAAAACGGCTGCCAGATAATTGGCCAGGGCTGTGCAAGCAAACCAGAATCCCATCATCAAGCTCACTATTTTGGGAGGACTCAGTTTGGTCACCATGCTGAGACCGATGGGGCTCAAACAAAGTTCTCCGAGAGTGTGCAAGAAATATACTGCTATCAACCACATTGGACTTACTTTGTCGCCAGCTGCTGCATAGCCGTTGGCGAAACTCATCACCACAAATCCCAGACCAAGCAAAACCAGCGCGATGCCGAATTTGGCCGGGGTGCTTGGATTCTTGCCGGAGCGCCCAAGTGCTACCCAGAGCATCGAGAATACCGGGGCCAGGGCGAAGATCATGATTGCGTTGACGCTCTGGAACCAGGATGCCTGTATAAAATCTTTGTTGCCGAACAATGATAGATCCGTGTTCTCGTTGGCAAACAGGTTGAAGGTGCCTCCCGCTTGCTCAAAGCCGCTCCAGAAAAATATAGTGAAGACGGCAAGGATAAAGATTACTCCTACCCTGCTCCACTGCTCCGAGCCCTTGGTGTTCATGGCCACTATGGCGAGGAAGCCAACGCTCATCACTATAAATCCGCCCCAGACGATGATATTTCTTACCATATCTGTCAACAAAGACCAGGTGTTGAGGAATCCGAAGACCAGGCCGCCACTGAGGACGACAAATCCGACAATCTCCAGCCAATCTTTTCCAGTTAGCCTTAAATCTCCGTTTTCCTTTGAACGGTTTGGAGGAAAACCGGCATCATTAAGGGTTTTACCCAGGGCCAGAAATATCACCAGGCCAAGTACCATGCCCAGGGCGGCAGAGCCGAATCCGTAGGACCATCCCCATTTCTGACCAAGGGTTCCACAGATCAAAGGCGAGAAAAATGCGCCTAGATTGATACCCATATAGAAGATGGTAAAGGCGCTATCTCGCTTAGAGTCAAGGTTTTCATACAAGGCTCCCACGATGGTTGAAATATTTGGTTTGAAAAATCCATTGCCTAAAATTAGCAGACCAAGACCCATGTTCAGGAAGAAGTTGCGTCCGGCGGCGTCGCCATTCATGCTCAGGGCCAGACCGAATTGACCCAGGGACATGAGAATCCCTCCGATAAGGATTGCTTTCCTCTGTCCCAGGTACTTGTCTGCTAGAAGTCCACCAAAGATAGGGGTCAAATAGACAAGACCGGTGAATATGCCATAGATTGCCAGGGCATCGGCGCGAGCAAGCCCAAAGCCATTTTCTTCCCA
>JAUIJG010000447.1 GCA_030431355.1 bacterium | reverse complement strand
TGGTAACAACCATCAAATTTCACGATACGATCTTTGCCCGTGTATGCCCTGGCAAGACGAATTGCCGACATAGTCGCCTCGGTTCCGGAATTAACCATTCTGACCATTTCGATAGAAGGAACCATTTCGCAGACCAGTTCAGCCATCTCAACTTCGAGGCGGCAGGGTGCACCATAGCTGGTTCCATGCCTTAGTTCCCTTTCTATGGCCGCGAGCACGCTCGGATGACGATGGCCGAAAAGCATGGGTCCCCAGGAACCTACATAATCGATGTATTCCCTGTCCTCGAGATCGTAGATATATGCACCATCCGCCCGGGAGACGAACATGGGTTCACTCTCCACAGCCAACATGGCCCGGGCCGGAGAATTGACGCCGCCGGGTATCACTTTTCGGGCACGCTGAAACAGTGCCTCGGATTTAGTCATAGTATCCTCGGCGGTTTTCGCGGCGGTATCTGTCATGGTGTTTTTCCTGATTTATGAAATGCGGTAATACTCGAAAAGAGGCGTGAGCTTTCGCTTCTCTACTCGCCCACTTTCTCCGGAGCGTTCAAAACACGTTCAAGCACTGGCTTAACCATCTTCAAAGCTTTCTCACCAGCTTGAAAGTGCCTCAGCTTATGCTCTTCATCGAATACGTAATAGGCCGGCACGAACTTATTTTGGAACCGATCAGTGATTTCATGCCAGTTGTCCACAGCGCAGGGCTGTTTCATTTTGTACTCTTCCACAGCTTCCTTGACCTTTTCCATATTGGTATCGGCTTCGGAACGGGGCATATGTACAGAGATAATTTGCAGGCCGGTCGGTTTAAATTCGTCAACCCATTCGTTGATATCAGGCAGGGACTCTTTGCAGTTATGGCAGCTAATAGACCAGAAATGCACAAGAACAGGCTTGCCTTTTAAGTCATCATTTTTAATCGGTTCTGAATTGAACCAATCGGTAACACCTTCCAGGGAAGGAAGCGGGGTATCCATTCGGAGCGGCATAAATCCTCCAAAAAATTTGTTCAGGACTCCATTATTCTATCTCTCTTAAACCTTTATAGCCCGATTCTTTGCTAAGGCTTAAGAAGAAAAGTCGCCCCCGAAGAGGCGACTTTGCAATTGTTTCTAATTCCTGGCTTAGCCTACGGAAAGAGGCTTCTCGCCGGGCTTCCAGTCTGCTTGACAGAGTCCGCCGGTCTTGAGAGCTTCAAGTACACGGAGGGTTTCGTCAACGGAACGACCGGTGTTCAAGCTGTGAACAACTTGATACTGCAGGTAACCATCGGGATCGATGATGAAAAGACCGCGAAGAGCGATACCTTTATCTTCGAGAAGAACGCCGTAGTCGCGGCTAACATCTTTGGTGATGTCGGAAGCGAGTACATATTTCAGGGAGCCGAGTCCACCCTGATCTTCAGGGGTGTTGATCCAGGCTCTGTGGCTGAATACGCTATCTGTGGAGACAGCAAGTACGTCAGCACCGGCTTTTTTAACTTCTTCATACTTATCGTTGAATGCCTTAATTTCTGTGGGGCAAACAAAGGTGAAGTCCAGGGGATAGAAGAAGAGAATAAGCCACTTACCTCTGTAATCGCTGAGGCTGACATTCTCTTTCAGATCTTTCATGTCCTTCGTCGACGGCATGTCAAACGGAGGAGCTTTTTTTCCAACTTGCAACATAATGGCGATAACTCCAGTGTTTTTTTGTAAGAACGATTACACGATGGTAGACCCTTATTAGAGGAAATAAGGTTGAATTAATACAAAATGCATAATTGGAAACCCGCATCGATCCTTGACAAAGAGCAATCAGCTCCGGGTTCACTACCATTTCAGGAATGAAGTTTTTCCAGTTCGTTTTCAGACTTGAGCCATTCCCTTAAAACAGAATGCAGTCCATTTTCAGCCACATATTTTTTGATCAAGGGCGCCTCGGGATCCCATCCCACCGTGAGCAGATGAAGTAGATGCTCCCTGGGGGTTTCGCTCTGTTTACTTCTACCTAATTCGGCTTCATTAACGGAATCGGCCATGGCGGTTTCATCTCCCCGGACAACTAGATTTATACATTTATATATGGACGCGTTTTGAAAACAACTCCAATTCTACACAGGCGAGTGAAGGTCGGGCACGATGAAAGACGAGTTCGCCGTCCTTAAATATAGATAAGGAATATATATACGTTTTATCCCTTCACATTAAGCAAAGGAAGAAGCTCCGAATTGATAATGGAGACTTAGATTTGATAATATTCCGATTCACCCGTTAGACTCTTAGCATCTTTTTGGGATTTCAGGCGTTGAGATTCATCTAGATTGCCAGGAAGTGGTGGCTTCTCATCCGACGAATTTCTAAGGAGTTCGGATTCAAGAGGCAACCCAAAGTTTAAAGCTCAATTTCCGGAGACGATGATGTTTGCAATAGTTGAAGCCGGTGGTCGGCAATTTAAATTAGAGCCCGGTCGCTTCGTCGATATCGACCGCACCGATGACCAGGAAGGCAGCGAGCATGTATTTGACAAAGTTCTGATGCTGGTAGATGGAGACAAATCTACAGTCGGCACTCCTTACGTCGAAGGTGCAGCGGTCCAGGGCAAGGTTATTTCCAACCTCAAAGAAAATCCTGAGACCGGCAGAATCACCTCTTCTATCAGAAGTAAGAAAGTGATTGTTTACAAGCACAAGCCTAAGAAAGGCACCAGACGTAAGCAAGGTCATAGACAACAGTTCACCAGAGTTATGATCGACTCAATCAAGCTCAAAGATAAAACCGTGGCAGAAGCCAAGGGCTAAGACAAGGAGTTATTCGTAATGGCACATAAGAAGGGCGCAGGCTCCACAAGAAACGGTCGCGATAGCAATCCCAAGCGATTGGGCGTTAAAGCTTACGGCGGCGAAGCTGTAATCCCCGGCAACATCATCGTCAGACAGAGAGGCACAAGAATTCATCCTGGCTTCAATGTCAAGAAAGGCGCCGATGACACTCTCTACTCCATGATTGAAGGGGTTGTCACATTCGAGATGTGCAAGGGCAAGAAAAGAGTGAGCGTCTACCCTCAGTAGACTCTGTTTTATCGAGAATTTAAAATCACCATCGTCCCCTCATGGACTTTGGTGATTTTGTTCTTTCAGTGGAGTTGTTATTTGCACCGGGACAGTCCTTGAAATCTAAAGTTATCGCCCGGCTGGAAATTAGTCCCTCTTTTTCTGCATAATATAAGCCTTATAACCAGATCAAGATTTGAGAATTGAAAAATACAGAAGTGGCTAAATCCCAAGAATCCAAAACGATGACTGTCAACCAGGCAAAACCCTTAAAACCCCTGCTTGAAAGCTGGGGACAGAAAAAAGATTACAGCGCGAAAGAGTTTACCGGACTTGCCTATGACTCCAGGAAGCTGGAGAGAGGAGACATCTTTTTCTGTATAGAAGGAGAACACTTCGACGGCAACAATTTTATAGAGGACGCCCTTAAAAGAGGCGCCTGCTTGATAGTCTCCCAGCGACCCGAAGCAAAAGTCGAGTGCTCCGAATATGTGGTGGTGGAAGATATCAGAGTGGCCATGGCGGAAGCGGCCACCTATTTCTACGACTATCCTTCCCAGAAAGTAAGAATCATTGGCGTCACCGGAACTAACGGCAAGACCTCGACCACCCACATAGTAGAGAGAATTCTTCTGAAAGCCGGGAATAAAACCGGATTGATTGGCACCATGGGTGCCCGGTGGTCATCCACCGGAGAGAGTTCGGAAAAATTGCTGGACCTTCATCACACAACTCCCCAGTGCGTGGATTTCTATCAAGTGCTGGCAAGAATGGTGGAACAGGATGTCTCCCATGTGGTCATGGAAGTCTCGAGCCACGCTCTGGAGCAGAAAAGAGTCGGTCTCTGTCACTTTTCCACCGCCTGTCTGACCAATATCACCCAGGACCATCTCGATTACCACAAAACCATGGACCGGTATAAAGAGGCTAAAGCAATTCTCTTTGATGCCCTCTCGGTGAGTTGCCACACCCCCAGCACCGCAGTTTTAAACGCTGACGATCCATCATTTCTGGAATTCAAAGAGAAGGTCCAAGCGAAGAATCTAAAACTGCTGTCTTACGGCTATGAAGAGGAAGCTGACTTTCAGCTGATAGAGGAAAGTTATAAAAGCCTTTTCAAAGGAACCGATATAAAAGTGAA
>JAUIJG010000446.1 GCA_030431355.1 bacterium | reverse complement strand
ATCCCGCCCTGGGACTTCAGAAAAGGAGTGAGACACTAGAGAAGGGTTTATACTGGGACGAAATCAAAAGGTGCCAGCCAATGAATTTCGTCCCAACCTCTCTGGATATCAATCGACTGCGTGAAGAGACTCCCGCACTCAAGGCGGATCCATCTCTCATTCATTTCAATAATGCCGGAGCAGCATTGATGCCGGAGGCAGTAGCCGAAGCGACCCGAGAGTATTCAGAGAGCGAAATCCTCCGGGGCGGTTATGAAACCTTCGATAAGTATGAGAGCAAGCTGGAGATGTTTTATGAACATGCCGCTCAGCTCATAGGAGCCGATTCAAGGGAGATAGCCTTTATCGAGAATGCCACCAGAGCCTGGGATATGGCGTTCTACTCCCTACCTTTCATGGAAGGTGACAACCTGGTCACCAGTGAGGCGGAATACGCCAGCAATTACATCGCTTACTTACAGACGCAAAAGCGCATGAACATAGAGATTCGGGTCGCCCCCAATGACGCATCGGGTTCGGTCGATCCTGAGAGTCTGAAAACGGTAGTGGATTCAAATACTAAATTGATTGCAGTTACCCATATTCCAACCTCCGGCGGTCAGGTAAACCCGGCAGCGGAGGTGGGCAAATTCGCCAGAGAGAACGATATTCTCTTCCTTTTGGATGCCTGCCAGTCCGTGGGGCAAATGTCGATAGATGTCGAAGAATTGGGCTGTGACTTCCTTTCAGCCACCGGGAGAAAATACCTCCGTGGTCCAAGAGGCACCGGCTTTTTGTACGTGAACAAAAGATGGCTGGGTAAGATCGAGCCGGTTTTTCTAGACCTCCATGCCGCCACCTGGACAGAGAAGAACAACTATAGAGTCCGAGACGACGCAAAAGCCTTTGAGAACTGGGAGCAGAATTTCTGCGGAAAACTTGGTCTATCTAGAGCAATTGAATACGCAAACAATCTGGGCACCAGGGAGATTGAAAGACGCATTTTTGAATTGGGTCACTATTTCAGAGAAGAGTTGAACAAAGTACCTGGTCTCACGGTGACGGATAGCGGAGCGATTAAGTGTGGAATCGTCACGATAAAGAGCGACCTGCTCCCGGCAAAAAAGATTGCCGACTCTCTCAAAAGAGAGAATATAAACCTCTCCACCTCCTCTGTGCTCGGCACCAGATTGGATATGGAGGCAAGAAAGCTCCCTGATTTGGTGCGGATGTCCGTGCACTACTACAATACGGAGTCCGAAGTAGATCGCTGTATCAATTTCTTGAAAGAGATGCACCGTCGCTAATACAAATCTTTCTGGATTGTCCTATGCAAGGTCTAAGTCCGGGCCAGAGCCAGGTTCTAAATCGGCGGAATCAGAGGCCAATTCAGAGTTCGAAATCGTGTCAGTGTCCGAGTCTATCCAGAGACCCTCTTCATTCATAATCTGATTGGGCGCGAACTTTATCTTGTAGTTCATGGAACGACAATCCTTAACGTAATAGCCAAGATAAACGTGCGGCAAATTAACTTCCCTGGCTTTCTCTATCACAGAAAGAATCATCCAGGTGCCCAGGGACCTTGACTTATAGTCGGGATCATAGAATGAATAAACCAGCGAATAACCATCGGAGAGAGGATCTACGTAACAAACAGCGACCAGCTCATCGTCTAGATAATGGCACCATCTTTCTATCGGAAAAGGATTGTCGGACAAAGACCAGAGATGAAATAACGACTGCCCGGGCTCCGGCTCCGGCCAACCGACCTCATCAGCCCTGGACTGGTGATGCCGGTAGTAGAGCCGAATGATCTCATCGTCCATCTTAGAACTTTCCACTTTGATGAGAATATCCTGATTCTTCTTAATGGTTCGCTTCTGAGAGCGATTGAACTCAAATTGGGAAGCTATCAGACGAATAGGTCTGCACTCGCTGCAGGATGGACAACGGGGACGAAATAGCGCCTTTCCGTACTTACGCCAACCGGATTCCACCAGCCTGGTGTACTCTCTTTTTGTAAGCTCCGAGACGAAATGATACTCGAGCTGCCAGTTACGATCGCTCAAATATCCGCATTGTTCGGGTTTAGAAAGTTTCTTCTCTACAATTCTCATGGACAATTCACTACCTGAACAAATATTGTAACCCGGAACTAACCGGTCAGGCAGTAAATTTCAGGAATATCTAGACACCAATCTTGTCGGAATTCTTCTGGCCGGCGCACTTGAGAGTTTCCTGGCTGCTGTCATCAAAGGCTTTATTTATCTGCGATTTCACTTCAAGTCTTCTAAACTCGGCATTGAGCTTCAAGGCGAAAAATGCCCATGCGCTTCCGCAGACAATTCCAAGACCGATTATTCCGTAGGTTCCCAGACCGAAAACAGAATTGACCAGAAGAATGAGCAATCCGGCAAATCCCCTGGAGAAGCGATAGAAGAACATCTCTATCACCGGCTTCACCGAGTAGAGAATATCCCTTGAAGTAACCGTATAGGTCAACTCTTTGGCTGCCTTGAACCAGGAATGACGGATAGCTTCATCGGCATGGAAGATTGCCACAACTATCAAAGGATTGGCGAAGATAGCAAAACAGACAAGGCTGGCAGCGATCATTACACCGGAAGAAGCTATGGAAACTCCGGTTCCGAACTTCCTGATCACAAACGCGACAAGAAATATCTCGACAAAGAATTCACAAATACCTCGCCATCTCTCAAGATTCGCATCGACGGCAGCTATGGCGTCAGAACCGGTGGCCATGGTATGCAGCACTTCATGGTACAAAAACTGTATGAGGTCCGGAGTAATTCTTTCGAAGCAGACAACACAGGTCAAAAAGAGGAGAAAACGATTGGAAGCTATCTGTTTAAAAACTCCGGAGAAATTTGATAGATCGTATTTGCTCTTCTTGTCCGAAGCAGACTCAGCTTTCATGTTTGCGATGTCTTTACTGCAAACACTTTCAATAACAAAAAAGATTCCCAGGGTGAGGGCGATGATACCCGCTGCCACCAGGAGCATGTTGGTTGAACCGAGACTCTTTACCAGTTCTGCCGTAATTGAACTGCCAAAAACAGCCCCCAGCCCACCACCACCGGCGATGATACCAAATAGCCGCTTGGCACTGGCTGAGTTAAACAGATCGTTGGCATACATCCAGAAAAGTGTGACACCCATGATCGAGAAAACATCCAGCCATACCCAGAAAATGCCTGCGGTCAAACCGGTGGGATTCTGGAATAACTGCCACCAGACAAGCAGATTGATCATGAAGATGGTGTAGATACCACCTATCAATGGTTTCCGGGGAAGATGGGCGAACTTGGAATAGATATAAACAACCACACCGGTAACAAGCGCTGTTCCCATGTAGATGAACGGCATGTTGTCGTTGCCCAGTCCCTCAAGAACCAGACCACGTCGAATCGGTCGAAGTACGTAGTAACAACATATAAAAAGGAAGAACCACAAAAACAAAAGCGAGGTTTTGAGGCGTTCCCCTTTTTGAACGTCGAAGAAATAAGAAAGTGTGGTCATACTTCACCAGATCAAGAAACGAAACCATACTTCCTCTTCAAGGCGACAGACTTAGCTGTCAAGCATGGAACAGGACAAGTATAGGTGGAGGCACGGGAGTTTTCATTGGCTGTTCAGGAACATTTAAAGAATCGTGGTGCTGATTAGCTCTTTCTCTTTTTTGACCGGATCAATCGAGATCGCCTGCCAATAAGCTTCAAGAGATTATTAACCAGCTCTATATTTCCCTTCTTCTAGCTTTCCTGAACAGCAACCTTTCCTAAATGCCTTTATCCACAAGTGTTTCAGGATCCGTGAAAGATTCGGACCGGGCTAAATGGAATTTCCTTTCATTTTTGAAAAACCGGATTGTCAAGAACTTCGTTCGGAATAATTATGCCCGAGGGACTCTCGGTATGCTTTTCCCGGACAAAGACTACCTGAATAAGTAGCGAACTCTGTTTCCTGAATCCTTGTATACAAGTCATCTACCAGCTCCGCCAGGTAGACGAAGTCTTCATCCGTCATATCAAGGAAGAGCCTGTCCTCCGTGTACGCTAAGAGGTCCTGGTAGGATACTGCATGTGGTGCCTTCATTTTAAACCGTCTTTCTAGAGACTGCGGTGAAATTTCTATCTTTATCCATCGTCAAAAGTGAAATATTAGGAGGAATCGACGAAATTTCATG
>JAUIJG010000018.1 GCA_030431355.1 bacterium | reverse complement strand
CCTGGTTCTTGTTCATGGCCTGGAAGGCTGTGCCGACTCTCCTTATATGAAAGGGGTGGCCGGCAAAGCTCTGGCTCGGGGCTTCAGCGTGGTGCGTCTTAACCTGCGCAATTGTGGTGGCACGGAAGCTTTGTGCGACACCCTCTACAACGCCGGTATGAGTGAGGACGTAACCACAGTCGCCTCCTGGGCTCGTAGGCAGTACGGCTTCAAGAAGCTATTTCTGGTCGGCTTTTCCCTGGGTGGAAACCTTGTTCTCAAGGCGGCGGCGGAGCAGGAGGCTGGCGGTGATCAGGTGGAGAGAGTGGACGGGGTATGCGCCATATCTCCTTCCATCGAGCTGGAGAAAGCGGTGGACCGCCTGGAGATAGGGCTTAACCGTATCTATCAAAACACTTTTCTCTTTAGCCTGCGCCAGAAGATCAAGAAGAAACACAGCCTTTTCCCCCAGCGGTTTTCTCTGGACATATTGGATAAGGTAAAGACGGTGAAGGATTTTGACGAGCTTTATACAGCTCCTGACGGCGGCTATCGGTCCGCCCTGCATTATTACGAGGAATCCAGCTCTCTTTCCCGGTTGAATGCTATCAAAATTCCCGGGCTGATTATCTCTTCTCTGGATGATCCCATCGTTCCCGGTGAGATCTTTGCACGGCGGGAGCACTTTCCCGACAATATGCAGCTGATCACCCCGGAGCATGGCGGACATGGTGGATTTTTATCGACGATGCCAAGGGATGGAGCCGCCGGGGTAACAAACAGCAAGAATGATGGTTCTCACGATTCCGCCCCGGAAGTGAGCCAGGTTCGGGAAGACCGATTTTGGGCGGAAGAGCGGGCTGTGAGATTTTGCCTGGAAAATATCTGAGCTCTTAATAGACAATTTACCGAAATATATCTGTAAGTAATGGTATGTAGTTAGCAACTTCGTGTACCATTACCTGATGGATTTAAGGGGGCTGGATGCCAAGTCCTGTCCGAGGGTCCGATAAAATTTAGTAGTGATTTACTAGAATCAAAGGAAATTTCCAGGGGAGGAAAGGTTGTGAAAAGAAGCAAATTAGGAGTTGCTCTAGCTCTTATGGCTATGATGGGAATGTCTGCACCAGCTATGGCTGCTGATTCTGAGCCCCTCGAGCAAGTAACTCAAGGCTCTCTTATGGTCACCAGAGCTGGCGCTATTACCGCCGGTACAATCATCGGCACACCTGTTGCCGTTGTTCGTGAGAGCGTTAAGTCCTACATCGATTTCACCGGTGCTGCTGCTGACAAAGTTGGCGAGCCCCTCGGTGGAAAAGAGAATGGTCCTGTATGTCTCGTATGTTCACTGGTTACCCTGCCTGTAGGCCTGGTTGCCGGTACATTGAAAGGTGTCTACTACGGAACTAAAAATGGCGTAGTTGGTGGTTTCAACACACCGTTCCACCCCGACACTTTCAGCCTGGGCGAACTCGATAGCGAGTAATCTCAAGCAGTAAGAGAATTGAGAACGGAGGTCGGATGACCTCCGTTTTTTTTTTTTTAAATCGCTCGAATCTTATATGAAGACTGCTTCGATTTGGCGGTATGATCGTTGTTTGATTTGTTTATGTCCTGTTTTTGGACTGAGACCTTATCTTGCTGTGCAGGGTACGGATGCATCAGGGGAGCTGAATTTCATTATGGCTGAGACCAAGGCGAACATGAATCTGGCGGATTGGCTTTTGCAAATCTCCCATGCCAAAAATCGCGCTGAAATCTATAAGATACTCGATGAGTTTCGGCCGATGACCTGGACCGACAACGAGCGCTCCCAGATGGCCAAGCACTACATTCGAATTTTGGATTTATTGCCCCCGGAAGAAGATGATGAAGCCGGAGGCAAGGGGGATGAGAAACAAGGCGCTGAAGGAGATGACGGACCAGTCTGGTATGAAAAAATGTAAGCTCTTCGAACCTCTTTCCATAAGGGGTATCGATTTTAAAAATAGAATTTTTGTTTCCCCCATGTGCCAGTACTCTTCGGAAGACGGCATGGCCACCGACTGGCATATGGTTCATCTGGGCACCCGGGCTGTGGGTGGCGCGGCTGCCGTTATCGTCGAGGCGACAGCGGTGGAGCCCCGGGGGCGCATCAGCCCCGAAGACATGGGGATCTGGGACGATAAGCATATCGAGCCTTTCGCACGTATCAATCGATTTATCAAAAGTCAGAATTCCGTGCCAGGTATTCAAATCGCCCATGCCGGGCGCAAGGCTTCAACCCTTGCTCCCTGGAGAGGTCGGGGCATAGCCGGTCCGGAAGTGGGCGGCTGGCACCCGGTGGGGGCAAGCGCCATCGCCTTCGATGACAATCATCCGGTTCCCCATGAACTGAGCGTTGAGGAGATTAAGGGGCTGGTTGATGATTTTGTTCAGGCAGCTAAACGAACGCTGGAAGCTGGTTTTGGGTTGATCGAAATTCACAATGCCCACGGATATCTGCTCCACTCATTTCTTTCTCCAATCTCTAATAAGAGAGAGGATCAGTATGGAGGCAGCTTCGAAAATAGAATTCGATTCAGCCTGGAGGTTATTGACGCGGTTCGGAATGTGATACCGGATTCGATGCCTCTTTTCTTGCGGATTTCCTGTACCGATTGGGCTGATGGCGGCTGGGATCTGGAGCAGTCTGTCGAGCTGGCCAGAGTGGTAGGTCCCCGGGGCGTTGATCTTATCGATTGTTCCTCCGGCGCTCTCGTGCCCGGAGTCAGTATCCCCACTGAACCTGGGTATCAAGTACCTTTCGCGGAGACTATTCGCCATGAGGCTGATATCATGACTGGTGCTGTCGGCCTGATTACCGAGGCTGCTCAAGCAGAGTCTATATTGGAGGAAGGCAAGTCAGACATTGTCCTTCTTGCCCGGAAGCTATTGAGAGATCCCTATTGGCCGCTTAATGCCGCCCGGGAGCTGGGGGTTGAAGTTGAGTGGCCGGATCAGTATAAGCGTGGACGTGAGTTGGCCGCATTGCCTCGCTGAGTCTGAGCCAGAAGATTAGACTGGAACAAAATGAGCTTGGTCGGCGCCAGGCTAGTTGCTGGTGGCTATGCTGGTGCCTTCTTTTTTGGGAAGTTGAGAGGTGCCGCCGTCGATGGCTGTGGAGAGTGTGTCGATCTTTTCTCTAAGCTTTACCAGAATCGGATCGTCGACACTATGGTGTCTCGATAAAATAACCAGGGCTCGAGCGAGAAGCGAATAAGCCTGGGTCGTTTTTTTATGAACAAGATAAACCTCAGCTAGTTTCTGGAGGCTTATGGCCAGCTCTTTTGAGTCGGCTCCCATGCTCTCGCCCAGTTGGGCGGCACTGTCGAAACTGTTTTCCGCTCCCACATAGTCGCCTTGATCAAAGCGGTCCTGGCCCGTACTCATGCGGGCGCTCCACTCTTTGAGGATCTCCGAGCTGCTCAGCTGTATTCTAGGCGCCATGGTGGGGGATAGACCTTTCAGGGTCTGGGGACCTGCCGCTCCCTGGACGGTTACCGAAGCCGGTGCAGGAAGTTTGAAGGCTGTTAGCCTGGCTTTAATCTCATTTGCTCTGCGCAGACTTTCCGGATCTTGCTTGCTTGCTTGGGCTGCCTCTGTTTTCGGCGCCTTATCCGGTACATCATTTGCTGTAGGGTTTTCTTCCGCCAGGGCTGTTACACTGCTTTCGCTCTCGCTGTCAGCTCCCGTGTCGGCATCGGCATCGGTGTCAGTACTTGCCACATTTGCTTCCGTTCCGGCGCCAGCCCCAGCCCCAGCCTCAGTCTGAGCATCTGTTTCTGCTTTCGCTTTTGTCTCGGTTTCGATGCTCTGGGTGTCTAGTTTTGCCGCCACCATGGTGGTCTTTTGTACCGGCTTTTCTGCCACAGTGTCTTGAACGATTCTGTCTTGTTTCTGGCTTTGACTGGACTCGTTGGAGACTTTCGCTATCTTCTGGGCGGTTTTCTGATTCTCCAGTTGAAGGCAGGCTTCAGCTAACTTTCTTCTGCCTGAAGCGGTGTTATTGAGGCGCAGGGCTTCGGTGAATTCGACAAAAGCATGCCTTGGGTTGCCTGCTCTTAGCTGCTCATTGCCCAGCTCAAGCCGTGTTTCGTAGGATTTGGGATCTTTCCCTTCTTCCTTCAAAATAGAGTTGAGGTTGCGTCTGGCGGTTCCTTCACCGGGCGAATAATAGAGGGCGGAACGAAATTTTTCGGCAGCCTCTTTCGTATTGTTTCTTGCTAGCTTGAGGCCGTAGTTGTTATAGGCGATGGTTAGATTTTTTCTGGCGTATTCATAGTCAGGATGCTCTTCGGTAACCGGTTGCAAAATTTTGACGGCTTGCTCGAACTTTCCTTTCTTTATGGCAAGAGCAGCAAGGTTGTTTATGTGAGCCAACTCTTTCTTGTCACATTTCGAGTGATCTTTTTTGGTATTAATATTGATATCAAAATCATGACTGCCCTCTTTGTTGGAGGAGGAGATCTTGATTTTGTTGTTGCTCGCGCTAAGGTCTTTTCTCTTCACCAGATTGAGCCTGGGCAGCATAAATTCGGCCAGCTGTTTTGATGAATTTGGTTTGTACTTGAGTATCAGATTCAGATCTCCCAGGGCGGACTGGAAATCTCCTCGCTTGTACTTTAGAGAAGCTCTATACTCAAGGGCTCTTGTGTTTTTAGGATTGAGTTTGAGGGCCATATCGAAGTCGTGCATGGCTCTTTTGGGCAAGTTCAGTTTAGTCAGGCACCATCCTCTCTCGGTATAAGCCATCGAGGATTTTGGATTTAGCTTGATCACATAGTTATAGTCGTTTACGGCGCTTTCGAAGTCGGCCAGGGCTTTTCTAGAGCGAGCCCGGTAGAAATAGGCGTGATGGTGATTGGGGTTAAGCTTGAGCGCTTCGCTGTATTTGTTGATTGCGTCAAAATGTTTTGACTGTCTGGCTTGATCAAGACCTTCATTAATGAGCCCGTTGACCTGGTCCTGGGTGGTGGCAGCCATGGCCGGAGCGAGGCTACAGTCAAAGATAAGTCCTGAATTGAATCCGGCGAATCCAGCAAATCCGGCTATTGTCGCAGCCACAGCTTTTTTAGAATATCTTCTTTGCTGTTTTTCGGATGGCATTAATACTCTATCCTGCCGGTGTCTGTGGGATCGGGCTTGGGGTATTTTCCTGAGGTTTCCACTTCGTTTATTTCGTTGATCTGATCGGCAGTCAGGACAGGCAGCTTGTCGTCAAAGGACCATTCCATGATCGAACCATCATAAACAGGCATTACCTGACCAGTATAGTGCTCATGCAGTAGGGCGACGGTGCACACTCTTACCCCTACTTCGCAGTAGCCGGCTATGTTTTTGAGGCTTTCATAGTTGTCCGGCAGCAAGCTTTTATAAGTCTCCTGGTCGACAAAGTTAAAACCATCTTTCTGGAAAATGCTTTTGTATATAAGCAGTTTAGATTCCGGGATGCAGCCTTTTTTCGGTTGGTACCAGAAGACCTGACCGGTGTGCTCCCGCACCGTGCGCGTGTCAATCATGGTAGGAAAGCTGTCGGTGCCGATGCTGTCCACGAGGTCTTCGTGGAGCATCCGTCTTTGAGGAGCTAGCTCTATTTGAAAAGATGTTGAAGGCTTGGTAGATACTTCTCTTTCCAGGGGGAGTTTTTGACCCTTCCAGGCTTTGAGACCGCCATCCAGTATGGAAACATTTCTAGCGCCAAGATATAGCAGCATCCAGGCTATACGACCTTCCCGCCCCACGGATTTCTGTCCATCGGCGTAGACGACCACGGGGGTATCCCGGTCCAGACCGAGGTTTTGGAGGCGGTGACTGAAATCGAAGCTGTCGGGAGACGCCAGTTTGCCCCAGTAGCCGGGCTGTCGCAGTATCGGTCTCACCTCATTGGGCGCTTTTTCGTTCCACTCTTCCCAGGGAATATGAACGGCTCCGGGAATATGACCTCTTAGAAACTCTTTTCTTGGTCTGGCGTCCACCACAAGACAATCCCTCCCGGAGGCTCCCAGGAGTTCTTTTAGCTCATCCACGCTTACTATCAATTTATGCTCAGAGTCTGGCAAAGCTCTTTCGATATCCGACTGTGCTGCAGGTGTGGGAAGGCATATATATGGAGGAATAGCTCCTCCGCCCAGTTGATTTTAGCGCAGATTCAAGGATTTAAACAGTCTACTAAATATCGATAAACTTCTCGGCTTCACCGGAGCTGGGTAAGAGGCAGGTGTCATGCTTGCCGAATATCTTGTAGCGAAACTTTGCCACCATCGAATATCCGAAGTCTCTAACCGGTCTGGGAATGATACCAATTATAGTGGCGAGAAGAGGATACGGACTCTTCAGCTTTTTGAGGATATGAATAACGGCGTCGGAGCGCGAAAGCGCTTTGTTAGAGGGATCTCCATACTCGGTGAGAACATAGACCGAGTTGAGATCCAGGGAGTTTACACCGTGTTTCTTCAGCTCCTCATCGGCAAAGTCGCTTTGCAGGGAAGCAAAGGCGAAAACGCCCTCTTCTGAATTGGAGAGGACAAATTTGACAAAGAAATTGCAAAGCCCGCAGACTCCGTCATAAAATATTACTGTCTTACCCTGGGCTTGGTCAGCTTTTGTGGCTCCCGCGGCTTCCACACTTTTATTTTCCATGTTTCTTCTCAGTCTCCGAAAACTACTTTGGTGGGGAATTTCCGATCATAGAACTGGGCCTGTTTGATGTCTTGAAAGGCGTTAACGTCTCTATTCATGCGGTGATACACATAGGCTCTGGCCACATAGAAATGAGCTTTATTAGGATCGTTCATGAGGGCATCGGATAGATCATTGAGGGCATCTATCCAGCGCTCCAGTTTGATAAAAGCTACGCCACGGCTGTAGAAAAGTTCAGGGTCCTTGGGATTGGAGCGGATGGCCGTGGTGTAGGATTTTAAGAGCTTCTTAGGATTCGGCAGACCGATCTTGTCGAAATATTCTTTATTGAGAACCAGCTTGTCGGGAGAGCTTTCTTCCTCAATCATCGCTTTCTTCGCCGGCTCTCTGAGCACATCTTCGAAAACGAGACTCGAATCATCGGGATTTTTCTTGAGATAATCCTGTAATCTCCTGGAGCTATCTTCTCCCAGGTCGCTTTGAATCGTCTCAGGCACTTTCTCCGAGGAGGTAGGCTTTGCTGCTAGAAATAGGTCAGCACCTTCCCACTTGCTGTTTAAAACAGGGGTCTGCTTCGCGCCCAGTCGGTCTTGTTTGACCTCTTTCTGGACCCTGTCTCGCACCGAGGAGAATGTCTCCTGCAGTCCGGTTTTGGACTCTTTTTCTCTCAAGCTTTTTAAGAGTTGTTTTGTGAATACGCCGTTTTTGTAGCGTCTCGATTCCCAGGACTGTTCGTCGGGCATGCTCGAGCAGATTACCATCTGACCTTTGCCCTGGCCGATGGCGTTGACATCGAAGTTGGCTACCCGTTTTAGCCCTTTGGCATTCGGGTTCAGGGTGCCGGAATGGCAGGCATCCAGTATAAGAAGGACGCGGTTGCTTCTCACTCTTCCTTTTAGAGATTCTAGTAAACGCTTCATCTCTATGCCGGTGGTGAACAATTCATCGGGTTCACTATCGTAGGCGACCAGATAGTTCTTGCCCTGGCGATCAATATGGGCTGGGCTGCCGTGGGTGGAAAAATAGACCACCACCAGGTCTCCCGGCTGGACCAAATTCGGCAGAAATTTCTCTCCCAGCTCCGACAGGACTCTTCTTTCTGTGGCTTCCTCATTCAAAAGTATGCGCACATGGGAAGGGTCAAAATTTGCTTCATTGACCAGATATCGGTAGAAGTCGGCGGCATCCTTGGCAGCATACTGCAATTTGGGAACGCTTTTGCTCTTGAAGCTGCTTATGCCCACGATCAGCGCCCATTTGTCCCTTATGGGTTCCAGAGCCGCCTCTTCCTGGGCGGAGACTCCGCAACAGAGGAGAGAGGGCAGGGAGATTAGGAGCGCCAGCAGTCCAGCCAGCCACTTTCTGAGCATAGGTTACCTCTTTAGTAAGTGGGCAGAAAAAATACCCTGGTTGCAACTAAGACCATTTTACCCTCTCTTCGCAAGTGATGGAGAATATAAGCAGCTTCTCTACGGCTTTACCTTGGGACTCTGATGCTAAACTACTGGGACTACCCGAACCAGGGATGAATTCTGAGCTTTTATCGAGATTGATTTGAAGGGCGAGTTTCTACTATTTATCAATTATAGACAGGCGCTGCGCTTCGGGCATGTGGGTTGGGGCTTCCTCTGTCCGGGAACCGGTACTTATGTGTACGGTTCCACCGACCATCTCTACCGCCACCAGTGGTGGGATCTGCATGGCTGGATCAAATATATGCATGTTCCGTCGGGGGAAGAGAATGACTGGTGGATGGAGAGATCGGACAAAGAGGAGATGTGTCGCCTCATGTCGGAGAAACGGTTTCATATACGATACCATGCTTATAAGTCGATTCCAGTAAGCAGGCCCAGACCGGAGCAGGCGGAGGCCATGGCTCTATCCTACAAGAACGGCGGATGGTCGGTGTTGAGCAATAACTGTGTGCAGCAGAGTTATGAAATTGCTCGTGCCTACGGGGTGGGACCTGAAATTTTAAATCCCTGGAGGAACTCTTTTCTCCTTGTTCCCAACTACTGGTTTGGGCGGGTAGAAGGTCGTTTTGTGAAACTGCGCACTCCCACCGATGAACTTTGATTCCCATATCCATATATAAGATACGGGGACAAACATGCTTTCAAATCGGTTCTCTAGAAATAGACTCCGCGTCGGTAGCCGCTGCCATAGCCGGACCCATAGGCCCCGTTCATTCCATAGGCGCCGCCGTAAGCAGAGTTTCCGTATCCATAGGGTGAGCCGTAGCCGCCACCATAGTATCCGCCGCCCAGGACCGAACCGGCTGCTACCGCTCCCACAGTCAATAAAGTTTTAGCCAGGCTCTTCAAAAGAGGATGACCACGTTTTTGTGTGGGAGCCTGGGTATTGGCATTGGCAGTAGCCTGGTTTTGATTCTGATAGGCACCATTTTGATAGTTTTGGTTGTAGCTCGGTTGTGAATTCTGGGGAGAGCTGTATCCCTGATTTTGATACTGATTCTGCTGTCCGTATCCACCACCGTACTGGTTCGCGTCGCCGGAAACCTGGTTCTGGGTAGCATATCCTCCGTAGGCGTTTCCACCGGCACTGCTTGAGCCTGCTGGCGGCCAGCTGGGGAAGTTAGAACCGCCACCGCTGGAGGCTGTCTCGTTAAGCTTGCCGGGGGTCTTGTGCATTAGCTCCACGGCGTTAACCAACACTTTTATCTGCATCGGAAGGGATGATGAGGTGTCCGGCGGGTCGGAAGGGAAGACTGTTTTTTCCAGCGCCCTCACTCTATCTATAAGTGATTTGTTCTGATAAGTTCTGCCATAGACATGCTGTTCAAGCCAGGCTAGTTGCTCCGGCATGGGAGCCGATAGAGAAGGTGGCCTATCTGGGGGAGCGGATGAAGCATAGTTTTGACCATAACGCGATGGTGGCATCGGCGGAGGTGACATGCCATAGGAGCCCGAAGAGCCATAGGAGCCGGAGTTGCCGGTGTAGGCAGGAGCTGTATAGGCTGTATTGGAAGGCGGCGCCCCATCTGAAGATCGTGGATCGACCATCTGGGAGACAGATTTGTGATAGTGCTTTTGCACATACTTTTCCAGATGCTCAACTCTTTTTGAGAGGTCCGGATCTCCGGATACCTTCTTATATGCTTTCAGTTCCAGCTGGTCCAATCTCTTTCCTAGAGCTTCGTCCCGGAAGGTTTTTCCCAGTACAACCTGTTCGATGGCATCAACCCGGGGATAATCGGTGGAAGGGTCAGGGGCTGTGTTGTCCTGGCTTTGTGCGTTTTGGTTCTTGCTCTTGCTCTTAGATTCGCTTGCTTCCTTATCCTGCGTCTTCCCTGCAGGAGCTGTCGAATTCAGATCCGGCACTGCCGCCACCAGGGCGCTGAGGCGGTCGTCTTCACTGCCTGTTTTAGCTTCTCCGTAGACCAGTTTCTCCACTCGCTCGATTCTTTTTTCCACCGATTCTTTTTTATAGTCGTGCTCAAAAAACTTGATCTCCATTTTGGAGAGATCGTCTTTCAATTCTTTGCTCACCGCGTAGACTGGTGAGTAATTTGTGCCACCAAGCAATGCCAGAGGCAGGGCTAATTGAATGGCTACCATAACCGGAGCCAGGGTTCTTTTTGTCGAATAGAGTTTGGAAGGCTGCAATTTACTGTCCGTGCCTTTGATAGTGGAATTATTTCGGGCCAGATTATAGATCACCTCCGCCCAAAGGAGGTTAGAGTGAGGCCATGCTTTCTTTTCCTTTGAAGGGGGGCAGGTATAGAAGAGCATGAACAGCAGGATTCGATGATGTAACAGTTGAGAGTACATGTGCTTTTGTGGAAATTTCGATTTGTTTTTTTGCGGGTACACATTGGTCACTATTAATGCGTATATTCAAAATGTCCTAAACCAAACAAACCCCCTTTAAATTCCGTTTCTTTCCTCAAACCATCCCCAGTGTTTGAGGGTGAGGTAATTCCCATGTCTGCTTCTCGTCTTGCGCAAAGCGTGCGCAACAAGATGCTTGTGGAATTTAATTCCATCGAGCTCAACCCTTATCAAAAACAAGAAACCGTATCTGCCGGTCCAGTGGACGCAATCCTTTGTGGATTCATTCTGGAAGGTGAGATGAACGATTTCGACAGTGTCGCCCAGAGTGCCTCTTCCGGCGATTGGTATTACAGTCTTTAGTCAGTAGTAAGTTTTCAATGTGAGCAGCGAGTGGTTGAAGGTGTCATTTAATGACACCTTTTCCATTTGCGTTCTTATCTCCGATTTCAGAGAATCTGCTTTCAGAAAATATGCCTAAAAAGAAAAGGAAAGGGCAGCCGAAGCAGACCCTTTCCTGACAGGCCGCCCGGGGGCGACCGCACTACACGACACACAACTTTGATCACATCCGGACTGAGAGAAAATCCGCCGCTCATGAGCGTCAAACAGGACCAAACCTCAGCACAGAAAGTCAAAGAAACTTGAAAATGCTAAGCCAAAGCTGGTGGTCGTAAGCGCTCGCATAGTTCCAGAACAGAGCTGGAGGTATGGAGCACGGATCACAAGTCCGGACACAGATGCGCTCAGGGCAGCACCGCGGAGACCAGACCCCTGGAGCAGGCGCCGGAGCCGGGAGCACGCACCGCCGAAGCGGGGAGACCCGAGGCGACCAGACCCTAATGGAGCGGGGGAAACACACCGCCAAAGCGGGGAGACCCGAAGCGACCAGACCCGAACGAAGAAGGCACCAGACCGGGAGAACACACCGCCGAAGCGGGGAGACCCGGGGCAACCGACCCGACGAGACAAGCCACCAGCAGCGGGAGCACGCACCGCCGAAGCGGGGAGACCCGAAGCAACCGACCCCACGGTGGGGAGGCGAACACCACAGCAGTTTAACTGCCTGGGAACACCTGGCGTCGAACGGACTTAAGCCGTGTATCGTTTCGTACTCTTTTATTCTACCCAGAAAATCTTGACAACATGCATGATCTTCCAAGAAATTTCGAAAATATTTTATTGGCTGTATATCGCTTGAGTACTGGAATAAGTAGTAGTCTCGTCGCTGGAATTTCGGGCTTATTTCAGGCACATTGATGTACACTCAGTATGGCAAAATTGATGGATGAATTTTCGGTGTTTCAAGAGAGTCGATGAGCAGAAATTTCGAACGCGGACTGCTTCTTTACCAGCAAAGAAACTATGCGGCCGCTGAAAAAGAACTCAAGTTAGCGGTCTCTGAAGATCCGGAAGACACATACGCCAGGGCGCTTCTGGCTGGTTGCATGCAGTTGACCGGTCGTTTGAACGAGGGGCTGGAGGAGGTCGAGCGAGCAATCTCCATCGACCCCACCGATCCCTTTCCTTACTACATGCGCTCTTGCATTCAACTGGAGAGAGGAAACTTCCAGGAGTCCCTCAAGTCGGTGCAGGAAGCGGTGCGGATCGATCCGTACAACGAGTTTTATTTCGCTCAACTTTCCGAAGTTTATTTCTTTATGGATAAGTTTCCGGAGTCCCTGGAAGCCGCCGATACCGGTCTCTCTTTAGACCCTGAAAACACTGGTTCTGTCAACGCCCGCGCCCGGGTACTGGTTAAGCTGGGACGGGCCGAAGAGGCGGAAGATTCTCTCTCTTCCGCCCTTGAAAGAGAGCCGGACAACTCATATACCCATACCAATCTAGGTTGGGTTAAGTTGCGCCGGGGCGCATCTACACAAGCGCTGGAGCATTTTAAGGAAGGCTTGCGATTGGAGCCGAATTCGGAATGGGCCAGAGAAGGGGTGGTGGAGGCGATCAAAGGTCGCAGTCCTTTTTACTATCCGATTCTCAAATTGTCCATGTGGATTGCTGACCTGGACAGCAGGGTGCGCGTTGCTCTTGTCCTGATGTTACTGCTCTTGCCGGCGATGCGCTTGCCTATTCTTGTGGTACTACTTCTGGTGTGGTTTTCTGACCAGTTGTTCAATACGCTCTTGCGGCTCGACCCCTATGGCAGAATCGTCCTCACCGATGAGCAGAGACAATCAAGCAACTTCTTTGCCGGTGCTTCGGTGATGGTCACGGCGCTGGCTTTGTTCGTTTTTGTCAATCCTTCTTTGAAAGAGAAGCAATTGACTCCACCAGGTATTTCCCAGAGGATTGAAGTGACTGTCGCTGCCTACAATAAAGATTCCGGAGAAAATTCCAGGCAATCTAGAAGATTCAATTCACGTCTGGAAAGATTGTTTGCAAGAGTGGATAGTTTGGCAAAGGAGAAGAATTCTTTTGCCGAGCAGTCGATGGTTGAATTAGTTGACCGGATGAAAGGAAAGGGAATTGAAGGGCAGCCTTTGAACAGAGCCAGGCTTAAGCTTGCTTACTATTTGATAAGGGCTGGAAAGTTTGAGCAGTCGCAGCAGATTATGAACGAAATAAAACCGGAGGATTTTGAGGGAGCCGACATCGCGGGTTCCGTTCCAGGGAAAGTCGATGAGAAAGTGAGTAAAGAGCGACTTTCCGGTAAGTATTACCAGATCGGGCTATGCGTTTTGAAAGGTTTTGTCTTCCAGGAAAGTGGCGATTTAAAAAAGGCTGAAATTGAATTCAATAAAGCAAATCAGATAGCTTCAGAAATGAGTTCTCTTTCGGAGAAAGAGCCTGAGAGCAGCAAAGCGACTCTATCCATTGGGGATCTTGACAGCCTCGTCAAATGGCGAGGAGAGATTAAATAGGGCTCTTTATCTAGACTGGCTCAGTCTCTTGCCAGGGTGTTGACCACAAGGCCGAAGGATGTGGTTGCGATTATGGATGCGAATATTAAAAGCATTGATTTTGTCCCTCAAAATTTCAACTGATGTCTCTACCTTTTTACTTGGACAATTAGGAAGACGTTTTGAAAAAAAGAAAGTTCAATCTATTTATCTTATTTAAGGTTGGTTAGTTGGTGCTGATGGGGGTGGACAGGGCTTGTAAAGGGGTTTTCGAAAGACCAGAATATGTTCTTCTTCAGATCTAGTCGGAAGAGAGTTGCTACCAGTGGCGATGTCAAGAAGGGTTATTCATTCGTTAAAATCTCTGGGGTCTAATTCATTGGAATTGTCACTGTGTTTTAGTGTTACAGGTAGTGGCATGATCCTGACCTCCTGCGTACAGAAGAAAGCTATCTCTTTTCCATAATTTCCCACTTCTTTTTGAAGCGTCTCTTCCTCTCCTCTGTCATTGATGTTCACAATAGTGTCTAGCTCCAGGCGTTAGGCAGTTAGTTTTTTCAGTTCTTGGTATATATAGAAATAGGTTGTCTATTTTATATATGTGAACATGAGACCAAGATTTCGCCACAAGATGCCGACTAGAAGGCTGAGAGCCAGAAACTGCGAGGGTTCCGCCCTGAGCGAGATGGCTCCTGGGCTCTTTCTGCTTACTTTCTTTGGATTGTTCCTGGTGGTCGACGTCATAGCTCTGGGGTTCAATTATTGCTCCTGTGTGACTCTTAACGATTTGCAGTTGAGGGAGGCGGCAAAATTGCCTCGCTCCATCGCCATAGACAAGAAAGGACCGGTTATGGTCGGTATTCCGGAGAAGTGGAAGTCTTCTGCCGTGGGCGCTGCTTCCGGCGTTCCTGTCCACCCGGAGACGACGGTGAACTACAAGCCTGGTCCGGGCGGAGTTTATGTATCGGTGACCACTGTAGCCACAGTGAATCCCCTGGTCACCATCCCTGTATTTCCTGGTGTGCCTGCCCTGGGGGCGCCGGCTACCCTGTCGGTGACCAACAGCAAGTTGCTCGAAAATGTGAGAAGCGTGGCGGAGTAGCGGTTTTTGTATGAGGAAACTTTTTTGAAAAAGGTGCGACTGAGAAGAAGAAAGCGGAACAAGGGTCAGAGTCTTATTGAGACTCTGGTTGGGCTTTCCATTCTTATCCCCCTGGCTCTATTTTCAGTGGATATCGTCGCCCTTGTGAATTCAAGTCATATGAATGAAGAGTGGGCTGAAACCGCTGCCAAAGCTGCCGCCCGCCAGAATGACTCGCGGATGGCCCGGGAGACTGCGGAAAAGTGTGTGATGCAGGCTCCTCTATCGGATCTGATAAAGAGCGTGCGGGTCAATGAAGTTAAATTCGATCCGGTCGAGGGTCATGTGAAAGTGACCACCTTGATGGAGGTGAAACTGCCTATCTCTTTTCCGAATTTTGAGGTTGTTACTTTCAGGCACCAGGCGATTCAGCCCATAGTTTCCACCCAGGCACCTTTGTAGATACTATTTCTGCCACCGACTGAGGAGTTCGTCATTTGTTAAAAACCGCACGGAGAGCTAGAAATAAGCAGGGGGCATCCATTGCCCTGGCGGCTGCGTTCTTCTTTGTCTGTGTGCTTCTCATTTACTTCGGCTTCAACATGAGTGTTCTGATGGGCGGCTCAAGGCAGGTCAGAAACGCCGTGGATGCAGCGGTTCTAAACGTTGGTAAACGGTCGATGGAGACCAAGGTAAATACGAAAGCGGCCTTCAGCGATGTGGGTGACTCTTGCGGCAAGGTAGGGCTGAGCAATATCAACCGGGTCTGGGGTAAAGCTCTCCTTATTAACGCCAACGCTGAAGAAATGCAGAAGGAAGGTTTGAGCACCGGTAGTGCTTCCGGAAACGCTGTCACCGCCTACCAGACAGCCAAACAGATCAACGATGAGCTGGTGGAAGAACTCACCGACCCGGTGCGTTTGAACATGTACTTCCGCCATACTTCGAAGCAGAGGGGAGCAGCTTTGCTGGGAACCGAAGCGACCCTGGACCGTTCAAAAGACACCCGCTACCAGATAGCCATGGTGGGCCGGGGCGACGAGAGTAACATAAGATTTAAACAGGATCAGTTGCCGGGTAAGACCGAAGTCGGCAAAGTGGAGATTGGCGGCACCAACTTTTTGCAGGGCTATCAGTCCATGACCGTCAACGGTCGACCTTTTATGTTCACCACTTTTCACCAGTCGGAGATGCCCCATTTAATCGCTGACTCCATTTTTGAAAAGTGCAAACCGACCACGGCTCCTCTAAGCAATTTTGCCAATCCGATTCCGAACGCCTGGCATGCCAGTGGTGTCGTGGATGGTGAGAAGGGATCGATGAGGGCGTCGGCTTCGGCGGTGGCGAACCCCCAGCGCTACTTTGACCTGGCTATTCCTTTTGGCTATATAAATATCCAGGTTCAGAATAAGTCTCTCTGGTACGTTGAAGGGATTCTTAAAGTTCCACCGATTTTCTATAAGTCTGAACCCAATCAAAAAATACTGGGGCTGCCGGATGCGAAGCTCTCCGACGGCAAGAAATTTAACGGTTATGCCAATCTCGGCAATGAGTTCAATCAGCCCAGTCTACTTGCCTATATGGACATGACCGGCGGAGATAAAGAGTTGGTCTATGACAAGATGACCCAACGTCTGAAGCAGGTGGACCCTAACTTCACTAAACAACAGCTCAAGAAGCTTCTGGACAGCCTGCAGATTGTAACTTCAGAGGAAGAATATTACATCTTTCCTACGTATTCCACTGCGGATCATACCGGTCCCAAAATTACTGTGGGCAGTAAGATGAGTAAATTGCCGGGTTGGTTGAATAAGTCCCTGAAAGCTGAAGGGGGCTCAAAACCGGTGGTACAGGAGAAGGTTTTAATAGGTATAAATAATGCCTTTGGGATATCGGAAATCCCTCCCGATCCCGGAGCTGGGACCAAGTTTACCGGGACCATCTCCTGGCAACCGGGAACTGGCTATAACCAGTGTCTTGGCACGGTGCGTATGGCCAGGGAGACAAGAATTAATTTCGTCAAGCCGGGAGAAGATCCCCTTAAGGGAATTTGAGGTCGGAGGAGAATGATTAGATTGGTCAGATTATCGCTTTTCGTTGTAGCAGTATCCATCTGTTGTCTGCCGGTCTTTGCAGAGTCTTCTGATGAGGTAAACAGCGGTATTCGAGCGTTTAACTCCGGCAACTATAAAAAAGCAATTCAAATTCTTGGTGGTGCTCTCTCAACTCACTTCAACAACGCCAAGGTTCATTATTATCTCGCCAATGCCTATGCGAAGTCCGGCAAGAACGAGGCAGCCGTAAGAGAATATCGTATAGCCCATGCCCTGGACCCCGAGTCTGAAGTCGGTAAGTTCTCCAAGCAGGCTCTCGATCATCTAACTGATGATTTTAAGAAGGATGCGCCGCCGGAGACTGCGGCACTACCCAAGCCACCACCGCCACCTTCGGCAAAAGAGAGACAACTGAGCAAGACTCTATCTTCTCTCGATAAGCAAGCTTCTAGAGCCGCATCCCACAATAGTCAGCTCAGTCAGCAGAGGCAAGGCTCCAACTCTCGCCTGGCTGATGATGTGGTAAACAGAACCAAGATTGAGATGTTGAAAGATATGGCAGGTCGCATGAAGAATCCTAGACTGACCCGGGAGCACAGGAGGCAACTGGAACAACTGCGTCGCATGTACCAGGAGCGCGATAGCAATCAGGCCCGTTCCGGTTATAGAAAGGTGAGTGAGATTCATCGCTCTTCCGAGAACCTGAAATATCTGCTGCAGTCAGAGAAAGATGCCACAGGGCACCATCTAAAGTCTCGTGGTACCAATCTCTATGTTCGCAACTATGGGTCCGGTCAGGACTGAGTTCGGCTGCATTGTGAGCCGGATATGCGTTGGCTTCTTTTTGTCCCTCTAGACCGGGCTTTGGGTTCACTGGACCAGGGAACGAGACCGTCGTTGTACCAGTTTTCACAAGCTAGAATTGCTACTTCTCCGGTGGAGGAGAGGCTTAAGTCCAGGGATCTGGAGAAGTCCCGGATATAGTCCAAGATGATTTTTCTCAGTTCGTTTCGCCCTTCTCGGGTTTCTACCGAGGTATAGGTGCGGAAGCCGACAAGTTCAAAGTCTGTATTTATGGCTATTAGCTTTCTTCCGATCACGTTGTCTCTATGGTCAATGGCGTAGAGAACTCGCTTGTTGAGGTCTGTGGCGTTAGCCACTGTGGAGAAAGAGTTGAAGTCTCCGAAGCTGAGGCAGGTATCGAAGTAGTTGCCCATCTCCAGTACTTTCAGGGGATCCGTCTCCAGTCTTACATGTACTCTTTTACCGGGCACATGCTTGGTTGTGTAGTTTTGGGGATTGGCTCCGAGCCAGGCTTCGGAGTCGATCCCTTTTTTCACGAGAGCTTTGATGAATTTTTCATTTCCCGGTACTTTGTGGCGAAAAGAGTAATCCTTCTCTACTGAGGCTTTGATCAATTTTTTTAGAACGCGTTTGTTGTACTCTATATCCTGGGTGAGAAGTAGAGCGTTTTTTAGATATGAATCAAAGGTGATCTCTTTCTTCTCGGATAGTCCTGCACTGATGCTCTTAAGCTGGTTTCTGTAGGTTTCAAAAATCACCTTATTCAGTGCATCGATCTCGGCTTCTCTGGAGATCTGAATCAGTTGACGACGCAAGCTGGTCTTAATGTTTTGTTGGATGCTGTCCTCGTCTTCAAGGCGTTTTTCCAGGTTTTTAATTCTGGTTGATACAGAGGCGGATTTGTCGCTTTCCTGTTCCAGATATCGTTTCTCTTCTTTGAGTCTCTTTTTCAGAGAAAGTGTTTTTCGCACCGATGGCGGTGGACCTGGGTCGGCTCCTGCCACTCCCCTGGCGATCATATAGTTGAGGATGAGAATGCGCATATCGGGAAGCAGGTCCATCACTGATTGCCATCCGCTTTCGACCATTGAAATCAGGTAGGCTTCGGTAAGTTCTAGATTGGCCAAGCTCTCCAGTTTGAGAACAGGTCTCCTTGTGTCCTGATTGAAGCGTTTGATCAGACCGAGGTCTTTTACGAAGGATTTTGCTCTTTTGGCGTTGGTCAGGAGAGTCTCTAAAAGTACATTGATCAGGAAGGGATTGTCACAGATGAATTTGATGCCGTCATTTTCGAAGTCACAGTACTGGTATTCCTCACGTTTAAATAGCTCTGTATAACTTTCCAAAATCCGTTTGAAGATCTTTTCCGGGCTTCCTTCCGGATGTTTTTCCAGACTCTTCTCCAGACTTTGTTCCAGACCTTTTGCCTTTAAAAGATCTATCTCACATGTACCGCTTTCCAGCGCTTCCATGAGAGTAAGACCAAGTTGGGAGGCATCATCCAGAGCGGAAATTTGGTCCGAAGAGAGTGGCTGCTTCGTTTTGTAAAATTGGAATAGTGTGTCGAGAAGCTCTTTCTTCTTCGTTTTCACTCTCTTGTCGATGACCAGAGCGGTGTGGAGCATGGTCCAGCATGGGCATGACTGGGCATTGTCCGCCGTTGTTGCCTCTAAAAGAGGTGGCAGTAGTTCGAGAAGAACCTGACTGAAGTCCTTTCTGCCTTTGTTATGGGTGCAGACTAGGACCTGGGTCAGGTTGGAGAAGGCATGTTCTCTATGTTGTTCCGGTATTGTTGCGACTATATCTATAAAGGGAGTGAGAACGGCTCTTGCTTCTGCGGCGTCCCTGAAAGTAGCAACGGTGCCGATCAGATCTGCCAGGCTAAAGGCTCTCGTCACTTTTAGCTTTTTACACCAGGCTAAGATCAGCTTGATCATCTCCCGGTCGGAGATCTCCTGGGCTAGAAGGTCTTCACCTATCCAGAAGTCGAGAATCTCCAGGGTAATGGTCGGGTCGTCGGTTAATTCCAGAATTTTTATACTGGTATTGATAATGGTGCGAGGTCCCGGTCTTCTCCGTTTAAGTGTTTTTCCCAGCGGTTGTTTTCTCTCTTCCTGACTATAGAAGAGATCGAGATTGTCTTTGATCAAGCTTAACCATGGGACTCTTAGTGGAGCAGATAAGGTCAGAGCTTTTTTCAGAAGATAGAAGATCTCTTCCAGATTACTGTCATTGGCGGTGCCCAGACTGGAGAGATTTTCTATCAGGGAGGCGATTAGAAGGGGGCTGTCACCCTGGAGACTGCCTCTGAGCCAGGCTCTTATCATGTATGAAGCCTGATCGAGAAGTTTTTGGTGCCTGACCTCAAAATCGGCTTTTTGCTTGATTTGCTTCTTCAGGGAGCCTTTGTCTTTTTCAATTTGTACTTGGGGAGAACTCAACTGCTTGAAACTCACCTCTAGCTTAGGGAGGCGGTTTAGCATCAAAGCAAGGTCGGCGACCGGCATGTCATACCAGAGGAGAATGCGCAGCTCCCGCTCGGAAAGGGAGAATCTGTTCTCCTTATCTAAATTGCTTGCCAGATCTGCAATCTGCTTTTTATCTCCGCTTAGATATAGCAGATCAACAATTAGACTTGGCGCATGGACGGCGCTCTTGTTCTCTTTTCCATATTGATAGCAGTGGCGATACCACTTTCTAGTTCTCTTCTCCATGGACACGCCCGAAATAGCATGGATCTTTTCGAGCTTGTCGGAGCTGTTTTGTCTATTTTGTCTATCAAGGATTCCAAGATAGAGACAAGCCAGAGCGGTGGCACCGGTGGAATTCTCAAAGTCGGAGATGAAGTTAACAAGCGCTTCTTGAAATTGTTCCGGGTATTTAGTCAGCAACTTTATCGGTTTTGGAGTTATCTCCGTCAGGCAGTTATATTCTAGTTCTAGAATAGGCAGGATTTTATGGCTGTCAAAACTTTTGCCGCCTGCCGCTCTGGTCATTTCTGTTTCGATTCGGTCCAGATTGATGGCGTTCAGTCGTTTGAATACGGATAGACGGTCTGCCATGGCATCCAGCCAACTTTCAACGTTGCCTAGAAGTTCCGCAGCCAGTTTTTTTGATTTGCGAATATGGGTCAGGCTGCGCTGGGTCTTTGAGATCAGGGTGGAAGTTAAGGTATGGTCTTTGAAGATAATCTGACCATCTTTGAGGGCAGGAGGCTCGTCCAGCCAGCTTGTCTGCGATACGTGCATACGCAAGCGTCTGAGACGCTGGGCTTTCTCCTTTGATTTGTTGTCACTCAGATAAGTAGGCATCTATTCAGGATATCAAGACAGGTCTTTGAGGCGCTTTCTCATGTTGTCCGCTTCCACATTTCTTTTCATTTTGTTCAGGGTGCTTGCGTAGGCTTTGATCACCGGGGCGAGTTGCTTATTGGTTTTGCCGAATTCATTTTCTGCAATGGCCAGGGCTTTTCGCATGGCGCTTTCCGCGTCGGACATTCTACCTGTTTTTACATAGGCTCTGGCCAGTTCTATGAAGTCGTCGATCATCTCTATTCCGCCACCCACTTTTATTTTCATCTCCAGTCTTTTGACTTCTCTTTCCCTGGCTTTGCTGATATGACCGCCGGGTCCGAAGATGAGAATATAGAGCACCGCCAGGAATGAAATGACCAGGACTATCAGGAAGGTCGACTGGGCTTGATTTAGTTCCATGATCGTTAATCCAAGAATCCGTAGTCGTCGCCCTTGCCCAGCACGACTTGCATCTCGTCGATTTTTTCAACCGGAATGGACCGTTTTGAAACTTCGGTGCGGGCGTAGCGATTGGTCTTCTTCAGGGATGCGATGCTTTCGGGGCTTATCCCGGGGCAGTCACCAATATATATCGTGTTTAGATGCGGGATCTTAGACAGGTGGGTGAAGACTTCATCGCTCAGGTTTGGGCTGGAGTTTATGCAAAGCGCTTTTAGTTTGGCGCAGTTGCTCAGGGAAGAGAGGTCCTCATTCTTCAAACCGGGACCACCGATGGAAAGTATCTCCAGATTGGCGATGGTAGGAAGGATTTTGAAAGAGCTGCCGTCTACCTTTTCGGTATCATCAATAATTAGATGGCGGATGCGATGATTGCCTCGCATTTTGAATATGGCATTATCGGTGATACCAGTACCCGACAGTATTATCGTTCCTGGATTCATTCGAAGAATTGCTTCTATGCCTTCATCGGTAACATGGGCCCTGCTGGCATCCACCACTGTGATAGCTTTTCCGCTACGCGCTGCGTCCAAAAGAAGAGCGTCGGTGCCGATGGTTCCAGCCAGGGTCAGATGGGTGCCATCCATTCTGCCTGAGAGGATCATCGCGTCTTTAACCAGGTCTTCAGATTTCTCATTTTTGGGAATCACCGGTTTTTTCTCAATGATGTCGCCGCCCATGGGAATTGAGTTGTCCCTGCCGGTAATGGCGAAAATAATGAGGGTGGTGCTGGATATTAGAAGAAAGCAGACAAGAATAATCGGCCCGGCTCTTAGCTTTCTGCCCGCCTGGGTTCCTGTATCCTTTTGCTTATCTCCAGGACTTGAAGGAGGAGCAGTCATGGTCTCTGAGTTGAAATCTTCCGAAGCGTTAGCCAGGTAATCCGCCGAGTTATCCAGGGCGTTTTCTTCGGCTGTTTCCACATAGGTGGGCTTCGACTCTTTTTCCTCTTTGGATGAGCTGCCGGGATCGACCAGCTCTTTCAAAGCTGCTTCCAGTTGAGACATACTTTCGAATCTATCTTCCGGAGCTTTCTCAAGGCACTTTTCGAGAATGCCGACCAGCTTAGCGCCGCCGTCTACTTGCTCTATCCTGTCCATGGGAGGCGTTTCTTCGCACTGCATCCTGATTACTTCCAGAAGGGCCGGCGCTTCAAACGGTGGCTTGCCTGATACCATCTCGAAGAGGATACAACCCAGAGAGTAGATATCGGAGCGCTCGTCACAGCTGATACCCCGGGCTTGTTCGGGGCTCATATATTCGGCTGTGCCTAGAATCTGGCCTGGTCTGGTCAGGGTATTGTCCCGGGCTGGATGGTTGTCGGTAAATTTTGCCAGGCCGAAATCCAGAATATATACATGCTTCTTTTTTGAATTAGGATTCGTGAGAAGGATATTGCTCGGTTTCAGGTCCCGGTGTAGGACTCCGCGATTATGGGAGTGGGCCATGGCGTCACTCAGTTGAAGACCGATATGGATGGTGTCATCAAGCGAAAAATTTTTGTGTTTCTTCTGATAATCATTGAGGGTGACGCCGTCTATAAAGTCGGTTACCAGATACGGAGTCTGGTCTTCTGCAAGCCCAAAATCCAGCACTCTGAGAATATTAGGGTGTTGCAGGCTGGAGAATGCCCGTGCCTCACGCTGAAACCGTTGAAAGTCCTCTTTGCGAGGCACTTCGGAGCACATGACCTTGATTACGATGTCTTTTTTAAGGAGTTTGTCCCGGGCTTTGAAAACCTGGCCAGCGCGCCCTTTGCCCAGATGTCCTTGATAATCGTATCGATCATCTTTCATCTGGGGAAAGTACTTTTTGAACTCTGAATTTTCTCGGGATTCGGACATTTTGCAAGATTTAAAGGTGCATGAATATTATGCCTTGGATCTTACAAAGAGAATCACCATTATCCGCCGAATACCTTTTGCCATTCCGGATGATTTTTGAGGCTGGCTAGAGCTTCCTCGGTCAGGGTCTTGCCCGGATCTTTTTTAAACCAGGTGGACGCGCCGGAGGGGTGGGGCAGAGGGACTAGATCTCTTTCTTTTCCTTCCAGCTCCATGCGATGGACTTTTCCTATTACATCGGTCAGTTTTGAATAGTTCAAGAATTGATCGATGGCCAGGCGACCTACCGGAATAATCAACTCGGGTTCTAACAGCGCAAACTCTGTTTTCATCCATCCGGAACAGTTTTTCACTTCTAATTTTGACGGTACCCTGTCGCCACCATGTTTGGTTTTACCGGGAAAACAGCGGCATACTGCCGCCATATAAGCTCTTTGGCGAAAAGTCTCCTCGTCCACCCCGATGGAAGCAAACCATCTAAACAGGGTCTTGCCGGCCGTCCAGGCGAAGGGTTTTCCGAACTCGCCCTCTTTAGGACCAGGAGCCTGACCGACCAGCATGATCTTGCTGAGCATGGCATGATGGGTTACCACCGGTCCCACCATCTCTGGGCACTGCTTGCAGGCAAGAAGGCTTTTGACATGCTTTTCTATCGCGACTGTTGTTTT